>CAZQSG010000013.1:0-35617 GCA_964595925.1 uncultured Anaerolineaceae bacterium
GTATTAGCCGCCAGATTTAATTGCAGCAGAAGACGGGTGCGCAATAAATCATGAAAACCCAACAAATTTCCATCAGAAAAATCAGGTGCAAGAGAATTACTTAGTGCCCCTGTTTGATACTCCAGCACAGCCAACAAAATTCTCGGGCTGATCGAATAATTTTGAGCAACATAATCAATAATTTCTCCCCCCTTCAGGACCGAACCACTTGTAAAATCTACTTGATTTTTCAACCAGCCAGAAGATTGAGCAACAAACTCAACGGTATCAAAATCAACTACATTTGGACCATTCACAAACGCAGCATCTGGAATAATTTGATAAGAAGATCCCCACAAAGGTTGATAATAGATCGGTATCTGCAAAGGCAAACCCATCGGCAATGTTGTCAGATGATCAGGCAGAACATCATTGACAGCACGTATTTCAGACTCTGTGGTATTAAAATGCACCGCAATAGCCGGCAGTGTATCACCTGTTTGAACGATATACTCAACAAGTTCCCCCGCGAAGTATTGGGGTCTGTCTGGAGGCAGGGTCACCTCTGGCAAAGGCAATGGAGCTGCCGGTACGATCTCATTTTGTGTCTCTTCTGTTGGCACAAATATACTTTCTCCCGAAGGTTCTGGAAGACAGGCGGTGACCAAAATGATGATCAGAATAGAAGAGCAAACTAGTTTTTGAATAGCCATAAGTTTAGGCCTATGCATACAACCACGAGACCATGTACATAAGCATTATAAATTATACCCGATTCAAGCAATGATTCATTTCGTGAGCCGAATTGCCCAATGATTTCTTAATTGCAGGAGAAATTCCTCATCTTAGGGAGAACTTGCATCCATTGCACAACGAAAACCACCATCAAAGTTTGAATTGCCTGGACCGCCTAATCCACGGTTTGTGATCCTTAAACGCTTAGCTTCATAATCAAACGCACCACCCCGAATCACATTGTAGGCACCGATATCTGGACCCATTGGGTTTTCATACGGTGAGATAACATAATAATCGTCCGAGTACCAATCTGATACCCACTCCCAAACATTTCCAGCTGCTCCCAATACACCATAATAACTTGCACCGTTTGGCAAAGCATCAACTGCAACTGTATCCCCTACGCATCCACTGGCTGATTGGTAATAATTCGCCAGAGAACAGTCCAGGCGATTCCCCCAGGGATAGTTACTGTTCTCCTCAAAACTGGCAGCTGCTTTTTCCCATTCAGCTTCTGTTGGCAGTCTTCGTCCAGCCCAATAGCAATATTCAGAAGACTGATACCAATTCACATTAACAACAGGATAGTTTAGATATTCTTCATTGCCATAATAAAACCCTCGCGATTGAGAATCAATACGCGATGGCTCTGAACAGACACCATCTTCTACACATTTTTGATACATCTCAATACTTACTTCTGTCTGATCCATCCAGAAAGCATCCAGATATACTTCATGCTGTGGTTTTTCATCATCCTGCACATCCCGATTCTCTTCAAGCCCCCCCATCATGAAAATACCTTCAGGAACATACATCAACTTCATCCCGTCCATCTCCGAGACCTGTGATGAACCAACAGAAAAGACGTCAATATCTTCAGTTGCTTCAACGGTCGGTGTGCTATCCGATCCCGCTTCTACTTGCCGTATCGTTGGCCGGGCTATTTTTGTTGACTCCTGTGAAACCTGATCAAGTGTACCCACTCCAACCGGGTCTAATAAGGATGCACGCTGTGTTGCCTGGGCGGTAGCCAATTGATTTTGCAAGCCAATAAAATTTTGACTGACCATGAATATCGCAAAAACAATAATCAATGACAAAAGAAAGAAAACTCCTCCCGCCCATACCCAAACTGGGAGAGACCGCAGCCGAACCTTGAAATCCATCCACTTCACTTTACGGAAAGCAGCCGGTTGTTTTGACATGGAGCGACTGTTATTAATATGCTCCCTGAGCCTTACTGCTTCACAGATGCGCTGGAGTTCAAAGACAAATTCTTCCATTGATGCAAAACGCTTTTTTGAATCTTTTTTTAACGCTTTCTCGATAAATAACTCTACTTCCAACGGCAAATCTGGTGTATACTTTCGGGGTCGAATGTGTGATTCCGAAATGTGTTTAAACATAATTTCCGGTGCAGTTTTCGCTTCATACGGCAAATGTCCTGTCACCATGATGTAAAAAACGATACCCAACGCATACATATCCGTCTGAGGAACAACCTCGCCCACCCATTGCTCCGGTGACATATAATCAGGCGTTCCAACCATTCCATCACCAGTCAGATCTGCGGATTGCTCTAGCTTTAGCATTTTCATTAACCCAAAATCCGAGAGCATTGGGTCGCCCCTATCAGTGATCAAGATATTCCCAGGCTTCACATCCCGATGGATAATCCCCTTTGAATGCGCATAAGATAAGGCCTTAGCAATTGGAATTAGCAATTGTGTAGCATCATACCAATTCCACACTTTGCCTTTGGTAATATCATCCTGAACCGTACCCCCACCGACAAAAGGCATAACAAGGTAGGGAACGCCATGAATACTGCCAAAATCGAGCAAAGGAACAATGTTGGGGTGAATCAACCCACCCAATGTGCGAATTTCGCGACGGAAACGTTTTAGAAAAACATCTGAAAATTGCTTTCCGCCCAAAACCAGCTTAATAGCAACATCTCGACCAAGCCGTCGATCAACTCCTCGATAAACCGCAGCCATCCCGCCATGGGCTATCCTTTCAGTAATTCGGTAACCACCAAAAATTTTTCCTACCAGGGGATCCTTGACTGTCAATTTAATTCGTTCTCCAATAAATATTCCATCAGCTGACGGTATTGTTCAGAAACTTTACAGCGTGGGGCAAAATCTGTAACGCTTTGATTAGCAACCGGCGCCTCCGCAGCCCTGATGCTTTGACTGATGCGGACAGGAAGCACCTTCAACGAATCCGCTTCCCATTCCGCCAGGACTTGTTGATGATGTTTTACCCGTGTTCGGAAAAAAGTAGGCAAAATTCCTAATACAGATAATTCAGGATTTAATTCTTCCTGTACCTGCCTTACGACATCCATCATTGGTTTTAATGCTTGCTTTCCTAAAAATTCCGGGCGGCTTGGAATTAGTACCTTATGTGCGGATACCAAACCATTCACTGCCAATAAATTCAACGAGGGTGGACAATCAATCAGGCAAATGTCCAACTTCATTTTTGCGTCCAGATAATGCAGTTGCCGTTTGAGTACATTTTCACGCCCCAACCGGCCCACCATCACAATCTCTGCTTCCGTAAGGCGTAGATCTGCGGGCGCAATGTACAAATTCGGTATCACTTCCCAGAGGACATTGCTCAACATTCGCTGTCCAATCATCACATCGGACATCCCAATCTCGCCCGATTTTACCCCACAAGCCACCGTCAGACTTGCTTGCGGATCAAGGTCTATCATTAAAACCTTCAAACCATGTTGAGCAAAAAGTGTTCCCAAAGCCTGTGTAGTCGTTGTTTTGCCAACACCCCCTTTTTGAGAAGCAATTGCAATTACCCGCATCATTTTCCTCTTTAAAAATTTTTGAAAGAATTAAAAAAGAATTCCTTGTATATCTTACCATTATCTCAACCAGAGGAGGTGTTTTATCCGCTATCTTTTGTAGATACCCTCCGGTTAATGGTTCAAATCGGTCATTTCTAATCCTATTTAAACAGCTTTATCCATTTTTAACGACTCCCCTGGCCTGAACACCTATGTTTTATCACTTTGTTTTTGAGCATCCATTTCTAATGCACGTTCAGCCATTTGGGCACGCAGCCTGGCCGAGACATCCGGGTAAGCCCAGTAAAAAAGATTGGGAATCAAGCGGATCAGTACGAGCTGTAAAAGCGTTCAATTTCTTCTTTAACAATCTTCACCCAGCGATGAATCCGTTCAGGCTCGTTGCGCACTGTTGTAACATCTTTCAGTATGAATTCAAGATGGCACTCTCCCGCAATCTCTAGCGTCTCCCGTGTATAAGCCCGGATTTCGTCTTCAGGAAGTGTCTCACGAGCCATTACCGCAGGATTCGGTTTCAAACAATAGATATAATCCTGTCCAAGATATTGCACCATTTTCTCCCGGCTTGACCAGGGAGAAACAGAGAGTCGGCGTAAATTCGGAATCTCTTTTAGATATTTCCAGCGCTGGTCTACTGGTTCACAACAACCATAGTAAGTCAGACCAAATAATTCCAGCAATGGTTTTTGATATGGAAGGATGAATTGATTGAACATCCGCGGTGAAACCCCGACAGTTTCCTGGCTTTCAGAAAAACCCCATTGATCTTTCAGGCGAATTACTCCATCAAAATCTTCTTCTGGCAGCTCATCGGTCAGGCCAATCCCGCCGGAACCGCAATAAGAGATATCCCAGTTGGGAAATAGAAGTTGCTTTTCTTCTAAATCTTTTAAAAATGCCATCGTGCCGTCTCGCAGCCTGCCCATCAACAGATGGACAAAATCAGGTCGATCCATCATATCTAGCATCATCTGCTCTAACCCTCTAAGATAGATCAACGTCTGTGTTAATCCAGTCGTCCAATACCACGATTCTTTCCGCGAAATCGGCAGCAAGTCACCAAAGGTATCTTCCGCTAGAGATTGAAGTGCATCAGATGCTTCAAAATCAACGTACATAACAGGAGCACATAATTTATCAATATCAGCTTCAGATTGAATAGGAGCTTCCCAACGATAGGAACCATGTGTCAGATCTCCTTCTTGCTTCATCGTAATCCCCCAATCCAGGTCGCTATGAAGATAACCTGATTCAAAAGATTGTGTAAGGCATTGGTCTGATTTCATATCAGCAATAAAAAGCAAATGACGAAATTTCGTCTCCCAGCTGCGCGCTACATTCCCATGACAAATCAATGAATATTCAGGGATTATTTCTCTCCAGCTGACTTCTGGGAAACACATCACCAGTGGTCGGACCCATTCGAGAGAATTCCTTCTTCTTTGCAAGTCACGTTTCTTCAGTTCATCTGCAGCAAGCATCCGCTCTGATGCCTGCGCGGCCAATCTCCGTAAAATATCGCAATCCTCCCTTGAGATCGTAATCTCTTCAGCATCTATTAATGAGGCTGAATGAATTACTTCATGTTCTGTGGATATGAATTCCTTGGCTTCCATTCTGGGTAAACCCTCATGTTGATAGATAATGGTTAAAATAATTGGGTTCTAAATCTGGATGGTAAGCCACCCAATCCGTGATCGGCCAATCACCTCGAATAAATGTGTGCAGTTCTTCTCGCAAAACGACGATACACAGGTCATAATCACCTGACTCCACCGCTTTAACGCCAAATTGCCATCCTTTTTGAAATTTAATCTCCAATGGGCCCAGTTCATCGACAATCAATACATCGGTTGGCACTGCATCTCTTAATATTTCATTTCCCCACAACAAATTCGACTCATTGAATTCATACCCTGGTGTTTCATCCTGAAGGTTTTCATCGTTTCTGCGAATTGCCAAAATCCGTTCTTCACCTGTGGACACATCCTGGACATTAATTCCTGTTTTTTCGCCATTTGTAAATACTGCCGGTGAAAGTACCCCGCTTACATGATAATCCTGCTGGATTAGTTGAGGAACAACTTTCATGAGAAAAGTGGTTTTACCAATTTCTCGCACCCCATAGAAAACCACCAACTTTTTTTTCTTCAATGACAACTCTCGAAATAATATATTTTCTCTAAAAATAAATCAAATGAAATTCATAATCTCGCGATTCTCAAATTTTTCCCTTGAGCTAGTAAATTATTAATTATTCCCCACAGGTACTACACGAACCACCTTCACATCCAGAACAACTACTGCCACTACCGCCCTGCACACCAGGCGCATTAAACAGTGAGATCAACTTGGATGTTTCGCCACTTTCACAACTGGGACAGTTCTGTTTCGAATCCACTTCAGCAAAAGAGAGACGCTTTTCAAATACATTTCCGCATGATTTACATCGATACTCATAAATTGGCATATTTTAAACCTCCAAAAAACCTAATAAAAATATATCACAATTGAATATCATGTCAAGAAAAGAGAGTTCATGTGAAAATGGGTATAAAAGACCAACCAACCTTTTTATTTTCTATCTTCCGCACCGGTTTCCTGTCAAATTGCGCAAACCATATATACTTGACTGATAATATTTGACATGGAACGTTTGTTCTTGTATAATTATTATAGTAATTAGCACATTTGTTTCAATTAGATTCTTGTGAAATTCGGTTCCGCACTGAACCTATTTAGAGAAAGGACAGCAAATGCCCAGAACGAGTAAAGTGATGGAGCAACGGCTGGAAAAAATTATCAAATTTATCATCCAGTATTCTGAAAATAATGGTTATCCACCAACCATTCGTGATATCGGAGAGCGGATCAATGTCAGTTCCACTTCTCAGGTATCCTACTATTTAAATAAATTAAAAGAAAAACAATTAATTACAAAAAATGGTCACACATCACGCAGCCTTCTGGTAACTCAACAAGGCTATGAATTTATTGGCAGATCTTTCTCTGAAGAAAACTACGAAGAGAAAGGACACGATAGCTTCTTCCAAAAAGTAAAGAATCTTAGTGATTCGCTCTGGAGCATTCCAGTCTACGGCCGCATTGTCGCCAGCGCACCATTGCCTATGCCAGATGACCCAAATTTCGAACCAGATACCACCATTGATGTAGCTCGCTCTATCTTTGGCATCAATCAAGATCCAGAAAAACTTTTTGCACTTGAAGTTGATGGTGACTCCATGATTGATGCGATGATTAATGATGGGGATACTGTAATCTTTCACAAACAAGATACGGTTAACAATGGTGAGATGGCAGCCATCTGGATTGACGATGATAGCTCAACGACATTGAAATACTTTTACAAAGAAAAAGACCACTTTCGACTGCGTCCTGCCAACCCAACTATGAAAGATATCATCATCCCTAAAAACAAGAACCTGCGCATTATGGGAAAAGTTGTCGCCGTTGTAAGACAGGTATCCAGTATCTGACCGTTCCTTCAATTTATAAACATCTCTATAATACATAAATGAAAAAGCACCTGGTCAGTTGACCAGGTGCTTTTATCAAATCAAGACAAGCTATGCAGTTGCCTTGATTTTAGTGAACAGTATCTGATTAGGCGATTTCGACTTCGGCACCAGCGGTGGTAAGTTTTTCTTTCGCTTCTTCAGCAACTTCTTTTGCAACGCCGGTCAAAACTTTGGCGCCAGCTTCTTCAGCCATATTCTTGGCATCAACTAAGCCAAGACTGGTTAATTGGCGGATAACTTTGATGGTTTCGATCTTCTTGGGGCCTGGGCCTTTAATAATAACGTCCCATTCGGTCTTTTCTTCTACTTCTTCTTCAGCAGCAGCGGCAACAGCAACAGCGGCAACAGGAGCAGCAGCAGAAACGCCCCATTTTTCTTCCAGTTCTTTCACAAGATCTGCAGCTTCCAATACGGTAAGTTCACTCAGTTCTTCAACTAATTTTTTGAGGTCAGCCATTTTATAATCTCCTAATGGTATTTTTTATTATTACCCAAACAGGGTTCATCCCTTTGAGCTGGTTTCACTAAATTCTAATTATTCCAACTAGGCTTCTTCCTGTTCGGAGTGTGCCTTCAATACACGGGCCAACTGGGCGCCAGGTTCGTTGATAACACGAACGAGTGAGCTTGCGGGAGCAAGAATTGTCCCCAGAATTGTTGCACGCATAACGGGCAACGGCGGTAATTTTGCCAGAACCTTCACCTCATCTGCAGAAAGTTCGTTCTTATCGAGGTAACCGAGTTTGAACTCCATCTTTCCTTCAGACTGCTTGACGGCATCAGACAAAACTTTGGCGGTAGTAGCAGGATCGTTGAATGCGAATCCCATTAATGTCGTTTCCGTCATACGTTCTTCAACATCGTAGCCCTGGTTTTTCAAGGCAATGTAAATAAGCGTGTTTTTGACAACATGAGCCTCGCCTCCACAATCACGCATTGCATGATGCAGAGCCTCAATGCCCTTATTCGTCATACCGGAATGTGACAGCATGAATACACCCTGACTCTTTTCAAGCCATGCTTCATATTGTGCTACCATTTCTTGTTTAGCTTTCTTTGTAAATGCCAATCGAATATCCTCCTTTCCTGAGAGATCGTTTTGCTTGTTATCGTTATAAAGAAATTGTTAATGAAAAAAGTTCTTGCCGATGACTTCTGGCAAGAACCTGGAGAGTTTCCATTTCGAACTGATTGGCCTAAAACGACCATTCGATCCTATGTTCTTTACCTTGGCAGGATATTTAAGAAAGAAAATTAATTCCTTCACCGGCTGTCACTGGCAATGATAAATCTTTCTGAATTTATCATTTTGTAGATTCTATAACGTGCAGATTATACTTGATATTCGCAAATCAATCAACAACCAATTTGCGAAAAGAAGGTTTACTTAGCTAGCAGATGTTGCGGCATGTGTGTCTATTCGGAGGCCGGGACTCATCGTTGAAGTCACTGTTATACGGCGGATAAAATTCCCTTTTGCGGCAGAAGGACGGGCTTTCTTAATCGCAGCCATGAAAGCCTGGAAATTTTCCAGTAATGCCTGCGTTTCGAATGAAACCTTCCCGATCGGAACGTGAATATTCGCATTCTTGTCCAAACGAAATTCAACACGGCCAGCTTTGGCTTCTTTGATCGCCTGAGCCAATTTATCAGGGCTAACAACAGTACCCGCTTTTGGGTTCGGCATGAGACCACGAGGTCCCAGGACACGGCCTAATCGACCAACTGTTCCCATCTGTTGTGGAATCGCTATGGCAACATCAAAACCAGTCCAGCCACCCTGAATTTTTTCAACCCAGGACTTATCGTCTGCAACGTGATCTGCGCCAGCCTCGCGAGCAATATCTGCGGCTTCACCTTCTGCGAAAACTAATACGCTGACACTTTTTCCTAACCCATTGGGTAGGACAACAGTATCACGAACCTGTTGATCAGCCTGACGTGGGTCCAGGCCCATACGCATATGAACTTCTACAGTTGCATCAAAGTTTGCATTAGAAATTTCTTTTATCAACCCAAGCGCAGCCTCTGGAGTATAAAATTTTCCTGCTTCAAGTTTCTTCTGCGCTTCTAAATACTTTTTACCTCTTTTTGCCATGATTTCACTCCTTGTGGTTCTGACGGACAATCAACCTGTCCTCCCACAGCTTCTTATTCTTTGTTAATCCGTAATCCGAATACCCATCTGACGTGCTGTACCCGCAATTTGACGCATGGCCATCTCAATATCATATGCATTCAAATCTTTCATCTTCTGTTCTGCAATTGCACGAAGCTGATCGCGAGTGATAGTTGCAACAATTTCGCGGTTCGGTTCACCAGAACCTTTTTCAATCCCAGCTGCCTTTTTCAACAGTTCAGAAGATGGGGGAGATTTCAACACGAATGAATATGAACCATCGGTAAACACAGTGATTTCCGCAGGAATTACCTGTCCCATATATTGTTGAGTACGGGAATTATAATCCTTGCAGAAAGCCATAATATTGATGCCGTGGGTAGCTAAAGCGGGGCCAACAGGGGGCGCCGGATTTGCCTTGCCAGCAGGCAGCTGCAATTTAATAATTGCTTTCATCTTTTTTGCCATTTTATTCTCCTTGGTGGTTCTAACGGGTTTTGATACCCTCCCACTAATTATCGTTTCAAAAGAAACGTTATTAATATCTATTTAATTTATGCTTTTTCTACCTGTAAGAAATCTAATTCCACTGGGGTCTCTCGGCCAAAGAAATTGACCATGACGCGCACTTTTGCGCGATCCATGTCAATCGCATCCACTTTGCCGCGGAAATCGTTGAATGGGCCATCTACAATCCGAACACGTTCGCCTTCTTTGTAAGTAACTTTGATGTGCGGCGCTTCGGCTTCCATTCGGCGCAGAATTGACTTAACTTCTTCCGGACGTAGTGCGGTGGGTTGATTTCCCATCCCAACAAAACCGGTCACACCGGGCGTATTGCGAACCACATACCATGAATCTTCTGTTAATATCAAATTGACAAGAATGTAGCCAGGGAAAACGTGACGTTCCACTACACGCCGTTTTCCGTCTTTGATTTCAATTTCTTCCTGAGTCGGAATGACAACATCAAAAATTTGATCTTTCATTCCCATGGTTTCTATACGCTGTTCTAGATTATGACGAACTTTATTCTCATACCCAGAATAGCAATGAATGACATACCATTCTCGGCCTTCACTCATCTTCTTTTCCTGGGTTTCGTCCTCACCCTGAGGTGTTTCGTTGTTATTCAGTTCGTCCATGCTTGACCTTCCAAATCTCTAAAATAGATCATATCGACTTTGAATAAACCTTAAGCCAGTATCAAACCCAGTAACCGAGAAAATAGAAAATCAAATATTCCGAATACCGCACTCATCACTGCTATTACCAGTAACACAACTTTCGTCATTTGTAATGCATCTTTAGTGGTTGGCCAATTTACTTTGCGGAGTTCCCCTTGGGTCTCACGCCACCATTTTGCCAACCCTTTTGGCTTGCGTCTATTTTTGCTATTATCTTTTGATTTCACTTTTTTACCAGCCACAATCAGTTCCTCCAAAGCACATTTCAAGCTTATTATACCTGAAAGATATCAATCATTTTCTGTTAATGTGGACTAAAACGCCGCCATAATAGACAGCATCCCCATTTTTAGCTACAGGCGAGCCAAGAATCGAACTCGGAACCTTCTGTTTTGGAGACAGACGCTCTGCCTAATTGAGCTACTCGCCTATTGTTACAGGTCGGGTTCTTACGAACCCGACCTGTTTCATAAAATGTTATCGGGTTTCTCGATGCAGTGTATGCTTCTTACACCGACTACAATATTTTTTCATCTCGACTCGACCAGGATCATTGCGGCGGTTCTTTTCCGTTGTGTAATTCCGTTCTTTACACTCCGTACATGCCAGGGTGATAACTGGGCGAATACCTTTTTTCTTTGACATAGTTTCCTCAATTCGAAGTAAAGGTCCCTTGGGCTGCAGGCCCTATAAAATCAATTACTCGATAATATCGGTAATATTACCTGCTCCAACAGTCAGACCACCTTCACGGATAGCAAAGGATGTGCCTTTTTCAATTGCAACATGAGTGATCAGTTCAACATCCATATTGACATTGTCGCCAGGCATAACCATTTCAACGCCTTCAGGAAGCTGAATGGTTCCGGTAACGTCCATAGTGTGGATGAAGAATTGAGGACGATAACCAGAGAAGAAAGGTTTGTGGCGTCCACCCTCGTCCTTGGTCAAAACGTAAACTTCAGATTTGAACTTGGTGTGAGGTGTAATGCTCCCTGGTTTGGCGATGACCATACCACGTTCTACTTCTTCACGATCGATACCACGAAGCAGCAAACCAACATTATCACCAGCCATACCTTCATCGAGAATCTTGTGGAACATTTCAACACCTGTGCAGGTTGATTTCATAACTTGGTCACGCAGACCAACGATATCAACAGGGTCACCAGTGTGAATGACACCACGGTCGATACGACCAGTAACAACTGTACCACGGCCTTTAATGGAAAAGACATCTTCAACAGACATCATAAAGGGTTTATCAATTTCACGTTTGGGAGTAGGAATATAATTATCTACAGCATCCATCAACTCCTTGATACAAGCATATTCAGGAGCGTTGGGATCAGTGCTTTCACATTCAAGAGCTTGCAAAGCCGAGCCACGAATAATCGGAATTTCGTCACCGGGGAATTTGTATTCAGTCAGCATTTCAGCCAATTCCATTTCAACAAGCTCCAATAGTTCTGGATCATCCATCTGGTCAACTTTGTTCAAGAAGACAACAAGGCTGGGGACGTCAACCTGGCGTGCCAGGAGGACGTGTTCACGGGTCTGGGGCATAGGGCCATCAGAGGCTGCCACAACCAGAATAGCGCCATCAACCTGCGCTGCACCAGTGATCATGTTTTTAATATAGTCGCGGTGACCAGGCATATCTACATGAGCATAGTGACGTGCTTCAGTCTCATACTCAACGTGGGCAATATTAATGGTAATACCGCGTTCGCGTTCTTCTGGCGCATTATCAATTGTGTCATAAGCACGGAATTCAGCACCACCAAGCATTGCACAATACTTTGTAATTGCTGCTGTCAAAGTTGTCTTACCATGATCAATATGCCCCATCGTACCAACGTTAACATGTGGTTTCGTTCGTTCAAATTTCTTCTTCGCCATCATTTTCTCCTTAAGATAAAAAGCAACTCCCGTTAATATTTTTTGTTTTTCCATTATCAAGTATGCACTCGGCATATAAGCCCACAATGGGACTTGAACCCATGACCTCATTCTTACCAAGAATGTGCTCTGCCAACTGAGCTATGTGGGCGTGCCGTAATAAAAAAGTGGGCGGTGAAGGATTCGAACCTCCGAAGGCATTATGCCAGCTAATTTACAGTCAGGTCCCTTTGGCCACTTGGGTAACCGCCCATTTTTTATTTCCGAACGTTATCAGTTCGCAAGTGAGATCGCTCTTGTATATACTGACCAATCCCACTTCCCGACCGATAACTTGAGCCGCCGATGGGTTACGATCCCATGACCTATCACTTACAAGGCGATTGCTCTACCAACTGAGCTACGGCGGCAAATATCTATTTGATTATGTTAATATTCAACTTCTTTGCGGAAAAATTATAACAAAGCAAGCTTTTTTTTGCAAGGAGCAGAAATCTCTAGCTTAATAATAATTGCATCCGCAACGACGCAAAAGTTTATCAAATTTAAACCCTCTCGTCAAGGGATAGGGCTAATATCATTTGCAGTTCTCGTTTAACCTGGGATCAGACTTTGGATTCCCCAATCACGGTTTCACGGCACACCCTGCAATGTTCCAACCAGCGACCACGGACCTGCCCAATCAATAGTTACCAACAGAATTTTCCCCGTTAAATCCTGATCAGTTTCAACAAAAACGAGTTTGTTATTGGGGTTTCTCCCCTTCCAACGCCCGCGCTGTATTCCTTCAAATAATACTTCTGTCGTTTTTCCAAGATATTGCTCGTTGGTTTCCTGAGAAATGCCTCTTTGCAGCTCTTCAAGCAAACGGAATCGCCGCCATTTTTCTTCATCACTGACATCATCTTCCATTTTTGTAGCTGAAATTGTTCCCTTGCGAGGAGAATACCTCGCCAGATGCATCACATCCAGACGGAGTTCTGCCATCAAATCATAGGTACGTTGAAATTGGTCAGTGGTTTCGCCTGGAAACCCGACGATAATATCATTCCCAATCGAGACATTTGGAATAATGGTACGAATGCGGTCAATCAACTGCTGATACATCTCTGCGGTATAACCGCGGCGCATATTTTTTAACACTTCATCGTCGCCTGCCTGGACAGGAACCTCAATATGCGGCATTACCTTCGGCAATTCAGCGACTGTTGCCAGCAACTCATCTGTCACCCAATTAGGATGTGAAGTTAGAAATCGAATCCGTTCCAGACCATCCACTTCATGCAACTGTTTCAGCAAAACATCTAATCTTGGCATTCCTGGTTGATCCAGACCATAGCGATCCACAATTTGCCCAAGAAGGGTAATTTCTTTCACGCCCTGGGCAGCCATCGCGCTTGCTTCAGAAAGAATATGCTCTGCTGGCCGGCTTATTTCTCCACCACGTCGGGAAGGGATAATGCAATAGGCGCAGGAGTTCGAACATCCATCAACAATTGGTAGAAATCCTGTCACCAGTTTCCCTTGCTCCTGCAATGGAAGACGCATGTCTCCATCCAGCCAGGCAAACCGTTCCATTGTTTCTGTTTCCTCAGTACCCTTCCCCAATTGGTTACTTAAATAGGAAATCAGCGGCCGCGGGTCTGAAGGACCTGAAAACACATCAACATAAGGAAATCGGGTGAACAGCTCTTTCCGCGGCTTGACCCCTACCATACATCCCATGACGTTAATCACCAAATCTTCATTCTGCATCTTTAGCTTTTTTAATGAAGACAAGCGCCCCACGGCCTTATCTTCTGCACTCTGACGCACAACACAGGTGTTTAAAACAATGACGTCCGCTTCTTCTGGTTTAGCGACGACTTTATATTCCAGATGTTCTAACGCAGACGCCACTCGCTGGGAATCTGCAACATTCATCTGACATCCTTCTGTCCAAATATAATATTTTTTCATTGTCCGAGATTATACCAGATAGCCCTTTGGTGAAAAATGAATGAATACTCACATTCAAACCAACATTTGGTGAAAAAATAACTGATGAAATAAAAAAATAAAGTTGCCCAGTCACAAAAAATACGATAAACTTGATGAATTCATCATCACTATGCGAAAAAGAGATGATTGGGAAATTATTGTTAAGAAATATAGGTGTTGCTATGAAAAAAATTATTGTTGCTTCCCAAAATCCAGTAAAAACTGAAGCTGTATTTGAAGCATTCAGCAAAGGCTTTCCAGATGAAGAATTCGTTGTACAGGGAGCAAAAATATCTTCAGGAGTAAGCGAACAACCAATGAGTAATGCGGAAACCTTGCAGGGCGCCCTGACGCGAATGAGCAGGGCAAAAGAAAAGTATCCAAAAGCTGATTTCTGGGTAGGAATCGAGGGCGGTGTGCAGGAAGAATTTGGGGCGATGACAAGCTTCGCCTGGGTAACCATTCAGAACAACCATGCGATTGGCAAAGCTCGCAGTGGAACTTTTTTTCTGCCTGAAGCGATTGCCAGATTGATTCGGCAGGGTATAGAACTCGGTAAGGCTGACGATCTGGTTTTTAAACGCAGCAATTCTAAACAAAGCAATGGCGCCATCGGTCTGCTGACTCAAAACCGGATGAACCGCACGGAACTCTATAGTCACGCAATCATTCTGGCCCTAATCCCATTTTTACAGCTTGATTTTTAAATTGTTGCTTGCTGAATGGAATTTTCTTAAGAGAAGGATTAGGAAATGAATAATAAATTAAAAGTATTGATAGGACAATATGCATCTTTAAGTCAGACCACAATTAACCTGATGAAACCGCTGCTAGATGAAAATGTTGAATTGCTTTTTGAGAAGAGTAATGATTTTGACGTTTTAATCTGCGGATCGCCCTCACGAGAAGACCTTGAGTTCAGCTCAAAATTACACGATGTTATCATGCCATGGGCAGGCATTTCTCCTCAACTACGCGATTTGATCGGTGATTTTCCACAAATTCACCTTCACAATTCTCATCATAACGCAGTGACAACCGGCGAAATGGCAATTGCCCTGATGATGGCCGCCGCCCGTTCTATTCCTTCTACTGATGCAAAAATGCACCAGTGTGATTGGTCTCCACGTAATAACAGTGATCAAATCAATTATGTGCTTTATGGACGAACTGCCTTAATTCTTGGTTTTGGTGCCATCGGTCAACATGTCGCCCTCACCTGCCAGGCATTAGGTATGAATGTACTTGGTATCCGGCGCAGCCCGAAAAAACCCATTCTTTCTAACCTGAACGCTAAAGTCTACGGACCCGAGGCATTGGATGAGCTGCTGCCAAAAACGGATGTGCTCATCATCACCATTCCCGGCACCGACGAAACCAGAGGCATGATTGGCTCCGAACAATTTGCCCTGATGCCAGATAATGGTTTGCTCATCAACGTCGGGCGTGGGGAAGTTGTAGATCAACACGCACTCTATAAAGCCCTTCAAAATGGAAAACTACACGCCGCAGGCATTGATGTCTGGTACAACTACCCGGAGAAGAACAACAATATCCAGCAACCCGCAGACGTCCCCATCCATGAACTAACAAATGTCGTCATGAGCCCCCATCGTGGCGGAGCTGGCGGCACAGGTGAAGCTGAAAACCTGCGCGCCAGAGAAATGGCCAGATTATTAAATACGGCGGCCCGTGGAGAACCCATGCCGAACCTGGTCGATATATCATTAGGCTATTAATTAAACCATTCATGAAATTCCACCTCTGCTGGACTTTTTCATTGACCTCTAAAAAAAGGAATTGGTAAGACAAGGGGTTGGCTAAGGAACAGTCCGACAAGATCATGTTAATACATACGATGAAAGAAAACGGTATAATTGATTGACATAAAATTGAATTTTATTAGGAATTTTTTATGATCATCATCTCTCACCCAAACGCAAAATCGTACCTTGCAGTAATGCGAGAAGTATTGGAAGAAAACGAATCTGCCAATAGTCTCATGCTGGGGATTCTACTTCGCCTGCAAGAGAAAGTGGATACCATCGAACATCCACCTTTTTTACGAACAACCCACGATCTCGATGGTTTGATTACTGGAGCTGTTTTCACCCCGCCAAATCGTCCTGTATTACTCTATAATGACCGCACCAATTACCATGATTCGATTGGGATGATTGCTTCTGATCTCATTCAACATCAATGGCATCCTTCGGGTGTTTTAGCTACGCATGACATAGCAGCGGATTTTGCCAGCTCCTGGTCGAAATCCAGCAGCATGAAAACCGAATTGGCGATGAATGAAAGACTTTACGAATGCACTCATGTGCGGCAAAAGGGTAGCGCGAATGGTGAGTTACGCCTGGCAAGAGCAGAAGATTTGCCATTATTAATTGAGTGGGGAATTGCTTTTGCGAAAGAATGCGGTCTGCCTGAAACCCAAGAACAGGCTGCAGGACGTCTGAAGGATGCACTTTCTGCAGCCAGTGCCTTTATCTGGGAGGATGGTGGTATTCCTGTTAGTATGGTACTAAAAACGCGTCCAACAAGGCATACAATCACCATCAGTGGTGTTTATACCCCACCCAGTCTGCGCAGCCGCGGCTTCGCCAGTTCAGCCGTTGGTACTTTAACAAAACAACTGCTTGAATCGGGTTATGATGTCTGCACCCTGTTTACCGACCTGAGCAACCCTGCTTCAAATGCTATTTATCAAAGAATCGGATATGTTCCGGTCACTGACTATGCATTTTATCGCTTCATCCCAAATATTCGCGAAGAGGAATAAATGAAAATAACCGATACAATTAAAGCAACCTGGTATCTCACAAAATTGCGCGCGTTGAATCATTCGAAGCAACACAACAAGGAACTCTCCGGTGGGATTCTGGATCCACAGGTAGAATTATTGATCCATTTAATGCAACTCCAGGGAGATGTTCCCTCAAGGTCAAAAATGACTGCCCCTCAAGCCCGGGCGGATCAAATGATGGCGATGGTATTCTATCGCAAATTCAGTGAACCAGTTGCAAAGGTACCCAACGTCTGGAACAGTATCCTACCAGGCCCTGCCGGCGATATACCAGTTCGTTTTTACATGCCTGAAGGAGACGGCCCCTTCCCCATCTTTGTTTTCTATCATGGCGGTGGCTGGGTACTGGGCGATCTCAATCTGGCTGATAATTTTGCCAGAACCATCAGTTACTATGGAAAAGTTTCTGTTATATCCGTTGATTATCGTTTAGCTCCGGAACATAAATTCCCGGCTGGTTTAGAAGATTGCTATGCAGCCTACAAATGGGCGGCACTTCCCCAGAATGCCAGCAAAATTCGGGGTAATGTCGATCAATTAATTGTAGGCGGAGGCAGCGCCGGGGCGAACCTGGCAGCAGCTGTGGCCTTGAAAGCGAAGCAGGAAAACGGCCCGAAAATCGCTCAACAAGTTCTCATCTATCCTGTTACAAACCTGAATGATATGGAAACCGCTTCCTATCAGGCTTATGGTGAGTTCCCCATCCTCACGAAGGATGATATGGATTGGTTCATTCAGCATTACATCAATGAAGAGTCCGACAAACAAAATCCTTTTGTGTCACCGGCTCTAGCCAGTGATCTCAGCGGCCTTCCTCCAGCATTGATTGTTGCTGCTGAATACGATGTTTTAGCTGATGATGGGCGGAACTATGCTCAAAAACTTGAAGCAGCTGGAGTAGATGTAAAATTAATCGAAGCGAAAGGCCTACCGCATGGCTTCGTCTCACTCCGTGAAATGATTAAACGGGCACATCACTACAGCATCCTGATGCTTCAATCTCTAAATAAGAGAATCAAGTAAGCTGCGAATCCTGTCTGCGCTTTATACCAGCAAATTATTTTTGTTTCACCCATCAGGTCTAAAAATGCAATGAACAAAAAACTGCCTTGCATTATAATGAAACCATCATGAAATTTTCTATCGCTGAGATGACGAAGTATTGGTGGTGGGTTCTATTATGCACTCTGATCGGGGGAGTAATCTTCAATGCTGCAACCTTCTTTCAAACACCTCAATATATCGCCAGCACACAAATCACCCCTTCATTTGACTTTTCTAATACCGTTTATTGGAATGACAAAACCATGCTCTCATTCTCTGCGTCGCTTGAGAAATCACTGTATGATTCAGAAATTATCAATTCGGTGCTGGAAGAAGCCCGTCAAAAGGGTATCAGTTTGACAGAACAAGAATTCCACCAGCATACAGAATACGAACAGCGTCTTTATAGCTGGGTGCTTTCGGCTTCCTTTTCAAACCCGAATACTGCTCAAATTATCATCGATTTATGGAGTGAAACACTCTTTAATCGTTGGATGGAAGATCGTCAAATTCTAATTACCGCAGAAAGTTGGCAGCAAGAATATCTTGCGCTGATCAACTGTTTTCAACGAATCCCTTCCTTTCCGCCACACCCCACCTGCAATTTTGGAAACTTTCAAGAATTACAAATCCCAATGCGCCAACTCGCATCATCCAATCAAGAAATGATTGAAAAGCTGCAATATTTACAACCGGTTCCACCGCAATTTACATTCACAATTAACAAGATGGCTCCATCACCCTCACAAAGAGCAAATTTCCTCGATGCTTTCCTCCCACTGATCGGCGCGATAGCAGGAATGATCGCAGGTGTAATTAGTTTGAATAATCACATCCCGCAAAAACTTCTCAAGAAAGTGAAACTGAACTCTTTTGGATAAAAAATTTCATCAAATCCTCCACCACCCGCTGTTCTCGTCTCTATATTTTCCTTCTTTTTTAACATTTTTTGCTGCCGGTCTGTTGGGAGCAGTAACCCCTATCTTCATGGCCAGTTTCAACGTTGATTATTCTACTATTGGCTTAATGCTCTCAATGTCTACCATCGGAAAAATGGCTCTGGAATTACCAGCCGGGATTCTAATTCCGCGGATTGGCGTTAAAAAATCAATGTTATTTGGTGCCACTCTGATGGGTGTCACAACAATGACGATGTTTCTGGCAAACTCCCCTCTGCAAATCATCCTCTGCCAACTTCTTATGGGTATTGGCAGCACCTTCTATAACACAGCCCGATTTAGCTTCGCTGCTTCAGTAACCACCAATGAAAACCGAGGACGGTCCCTCAGTGCTTTGGGCGGAACCAACCGCCTGTCCAGAATCATCAGTACGGCATTAGGCGGATTTATTGGAGCTCAATTTGGGTTACGTATTCCTTTCCTGATCAGCGGTGCAATCTTTCTCGTTGCGGTACTGGTAATGGCTTTTACAATCAAACCACAATCAATAACCCCGCGGAAAACAACTAGCAACATTCACACTCTTTGGAAGGTTTTCATTCAAAACCGAAACGCTCTTTGGAGGGCAGGACTTGGGGCAATACTTCTTACAACGGTACGTATGGCACGTTTCACCCTCATTCCTCTCTACGCATCTGAAGTTCTCGGTTTGGATGCTAGCCGCATCGGTATTATTCTTTCTATTGCCTCTATTGCCGATTTGCTCAATGTTTACACCGCTGGCACTTTGATGGATCGTTTTGGACGCCGTTTTGCAGCTATACCCTGTGTGGGTGTCATGGCAATCAGTATGGCCATTCTTCCTTTCACTACAGGATTTTGGGGTCTTCTTATGGTAGCCATTCTTGCTGGTCTTGGAAATGGCTTTGGATCGGGGATCATGTTAACCTTTGGCTCTGACCTGGCGCCGCCAGAAAATCGTGAGGAATTTCTTTCCATCTGGATTCTGATGCTCGATTTTGGTGGAGTTGCCAGTCCAATCATTGTAGGTAGCATCAGCGATGCTCTGTCGCTGGCTGCGAGTGGTTTTGCATTTTTTGGGATCGGTATGTT
The DNA here is from genome assembly GCA_964595925.1 of uncultured Anaerolineaceae bacterium. Taxonomy (GTDB): domain Bacteria; phylum Chloroflexota; class Anaerolineae; order Anaerolineales; family Anaerolineaceae; genus SpSt-1165. The sequence goes on from CAZQSG010000013.1 coordinate 20,149, forward strand.
GGGTGTATTCGTTTACCTTTTTATCGTGCCTGAAACCAAAAAGAGCGAATAATGAGATAAAAGAAACTCAGCGCTATTGCGTTAAGTACCTTTCAATGACACAGAATAACTCTATTTCTCCAAATAGACGGTTTGGGTCGGATAAGCAAAATCAATACTTTCTACCTCAAACACCGCTATCAAAGCCATATTAATTGTGTGTTTCGCATCCATGAACACAGCATAATCAGTGCTATCGACCCAGTACATGGTCTCAAAATCCAGGGAAGAATCACTCAAAGCCGTAAAATGAGTACGAACATAAGTAGCATTTTCCGTGCTAATAACAATTTCCTCCACCAGGGATGGTATTTTCTTTAATTTTTCTGCGCTGGTCTGATAAACCACGCTAAAATTCAGAATTACCCGGCGGCGCTCCATATTCTGATAATTATTAATCCGGCTGTTCAATAAATCAGAGTTTGACACGATAATTTCCTGTCCATCCCATGAACGCAGACGAGTGCTTTTCAGGCCAATCTTCTCCACCGTCCCCCCCATTCCATCCACCACAATACCATCTCCCTCTACAAAAGGCTGATCAAACGCAATTGTTATTGCAGATGCCACGTCAGATAGGATAGTTTGTAATGCAAAGGCCACGGCAATGCCGCTTACGCCTATTGTTGTGATCAAGGTATCTGCCTCAACCCCCGGCAGCGTATCAAACGCCATCACTGCCAGAATGACCCATGCAGCCCATGAGAAGATTTTTGCCATCAGCTTAACTGTTGCATCGCGAGTAGTACGTTCCTCATTATTTAACATTTTCATTAAAAAGTATTCAATCACCACCGCAATCCAAATGCCGATTTGGAGATAAAAAACAAGAGACATTAAAACCTTTATCAGGTCTTTCACTTTATCAACAGGTTCAAAAAAGAAAATTGTCAACCAGAGAGCTACACTGATGAAAAACAGAGGATTAAATTTTTTAATTAATGTCAGAATAAAATTATCAAAATCTATTTTAGTGCGCTCTGAGATTACTTTCAATCGATTTTGAACAATCTTCACGATTATTTTTAATAGCAGAAAAACGCCTGCTGCGGTGAGGATAAAAATTCCCCAATCAGAGATTGTCATACCCAGAAAAAAAGTTTCGAAGAATTCCATTGCGCTAACTCCCTCCCATTGAAAATCCAATTGCTAATACTGCCCAATTATACTACTCGCATGGGAGAGAGAAATCTCCAACGGAGACTTTTCTGAACGCCAATTTATCGGTGAGTAATTATCGACAATCAAAAACCACGGCGGGGCGGCTGGGTTGTCTATCTTGAGAAGCCGGTCGGGGTACATCGTCAAAAGCAACGAAAGAGCAATTCTGACGCAGCCAATTTTGAAGTCTTTTTGCAGTGGCGTCTTCCCCAAAAGCGGGAAAAGCAAAGAAAATTTCACCCGAACGAAGCATGTCAATTATCTCTTCATTACTGGCCACAGGATCGCCCCCTGTGAAGCCGCCTGTTGTGAACACACCTCTTCCGCTGGCCAGCACAAAGGGAGCCGCCTGACTGGAAGTATGTATAATCCCTATGCTTTGATTTTCTTCAGAATTGTCAACAAGGAAATCCAATAATTTCTGCTGCGATTCATTCAATAAATTGCCATAGGAGATAGAAATATAGCTTTGCGCTCCGGTGTAATTAATCTTCTGGTGTGGATCCTCTCCCCACACACCGATTATTGACCAGAGAAGCGGCACTATGACTAAGACCGTCAGCGATACCCCAAGCACAAGCTGCCAGCTTAGTGGTTTCTCCTTCAATATATGGATCATCAGGGCGAACCCTGCACAAAAAACACCAATAATCAGTAAATTCGTTTGTGCAGGCATGACTTCTTTGATACTATTCATCAAAGACAGTTGATAAATTGTTGTGGCAATCAATAAAAAGGCAAGTGTGGCAAAAGCCAACCAGGGTTTCTCTAAACGTAGTTGGTTCAACGCCCAGAAGCCAATACCGATCACAACTGCCAGAGGTACACCCAACATGATTAGATAATAAGCATGAAAAAAATCAGCCATACTGAAAAAGATCAACTCTATCAGCAGCCATATAGAGAAAATCCAAAGAACAGTTCGCTTAAGATAATATTCTGCTTTGAATCCTATCATCAAAAATGAGATGCCCATTAAAAAAATACCCCCAGGAAGCACCCAGGCAATATTCGTTGCTAATGGCTGGCGGAATAAACGCAGCCAGGAAGCCTCTCCAATTTCATCATGCATCCTCCCGCCTGCCCCGTCTGAATGCATTCCTCCCAAATTTGGGTAAGCATTAGGAGGTAATCCATTCTGCTGGTCAGCAGGGGGTTTCCATTGCTGCGGTAGCTGCGGCGGCGTTTGGCCTTGCTGCGGACCGACAGGACGATTATCTGGTTTCTGTTGAATTTCCGTCATCCCTAATTTTATCTGATCTCGAAAAGACAATAAGCGATTCAGTCCATTGTGTCCAAATACCAGCTCCATCATACTGTTGCTCTCAGTACTGCTGACATAGGGACGGTTTTCTTCAGGGGTCAAATCGACTATTACGATCCATGAAAACGAAACTGCCAATAAAATTACAGTCGCCAGTGCTAAATGGAGAACTTTCTCCCACCAGCGATATTTTGCAGCAAAGAAATACACAATTCCCAATGCCGGCAGCACCAGAAAAGCCTGCATCATCTTAATATTGAACCCCAAGGCTACAACAAAGAAACTCAAACACAACCATCCCCATTGATGCTCTCGCACTGCTTTCAACATCAGATAAACAGCACACAGTGAAGTGCACACCACCATCGAATCCAACAAATTCGTCCGGTCAACCGCCACAACCACTGGAAGGACAGCCAAAACAAAAGCTGCACTCAAACCCGCATATTCACCAAAAGATTCTTTTAGAATCTGATAACTGAGAAAAATGCTAAAGACGCCCGCTAAAGCTGATGGAAGCGCCAATGCGAAACCATTGACACCGAAGATCAAGGCGGATACTGTTTGAATCCAGAGACCGAGAGGGGGTTTATCCACCATCACACTTCCACCGGGCTCAGCAGCAACATAAAAGAAATTATGCCAGGATTGTGTCATGCTCTCAACAGCTGCTGCGTAATAGTTATTCCCGTATCCATACGCACCCAGACGATAAAACCGAAGCCCTACAGCCAGCAGCATAATTAACACCAGCAGCAATGTAGTTACCTTTTTGTTCCTAAGAATATCTATTTTCTCTACATTCATTTGAAAATATTCCTTAGAGAAACTTTACTCTAACCTTAATAATATATCAGCTTCATTGGTTCTGAATGTAATGCTTCTGTAAAGATTTTTAAATATATAACAGGAATCAAAAGAAAAAACTTTTATTCACGTATCATGCAAATATTCGTCTTGCTCCTGCCCGGAAATCAATCCCCCAGATTGGTTCCCACATTTCGCGCGCTATCCAGCCAGGGGTGATCTGCAGGGATAATTTTGCGATTGCCAGCTACTTCAGCTAAGGGCACCGGCACAATTTTTTCACCCCGAACCGCCACCATCACACCGTATTGTCCCTCATAGATTAATTTAGCGGCATGAGTACCTAATCTCGTCGCCAAGAGACGATCTGCAGCAGAAGGCGCACCTCCCCGCTGTAAATACCCCAAAATTGTCACTCGTGATTCCAAACCAGTTAACTCCTGCAATCGATTTGCCAGGTAAATAGTACTGGTTTGTTGATTAACTTCAAAGGATTCGAGTTCTGCTTTTAATCGGTTTTTTTCTTCTTTATTATCATCCGCTTTCGCAACCTGAATACCAGCGATGAGTCCTTCATATTTAGCCATCTCAACATCCGACATAGCGCCTTCTGAGACAGCGACAATAGAAAATCGCTTTCCACTTCGACTGCGCTGCAGAATTGCTTGGGCCACTTTCTCAATATTGTAGGGGATTTCAGGGATCAGAATCACATCGGCACCACCAGCAATCCCAGAACCGAGCGCCAGCCAGCCAGCACGATGGCCCATAATTTCAACCACGATAATTCTGTGATGGCTATCCGCAGTAGAATGGAGACGGTCAATCGCTTCTGTCGCAATCCCCATCGCAGTATCAAAACCAAACGTAATATCAGTTTTGGCAACGTCATTATCAATGGTTTTCGGCAGTGTTACCACATTCAATCCGCGGTTATGCAGCATAAAGGCGCTCTTATTTGTACCTCCGCCGCCCATACAAACCAGACAATCCAGATGCAAGTTTTCATAAGTGCCGATCATCGCATCCGTCATATCCATAACCTTGTTGCCTACTGGCATTTTATTTGGTTTATCCCGGCTGGTTCCTAAGATGGTGCCACCAACGGTGAGTATTCCTGAGAGACGCTGCCCTTCCAACCGGACAGTGCGATTCTGCATCAAACCGCGAAAGCCATCATAAAACCCAATCACTTCCATGTCGAACACACCGCCAGAGGCTTTACCAAGACCGCGTATTGCAGCATTTAATCCAGGGGTATCTCCTCCTGCAGTTAACACACCAATTAATTTTTTCATTTCGGAACTCCTCAAATAAAATTATCTCCCAATGGCCTGCTATCTATTAGTGTATCAGGTTTTATATCAGAACCGGTCATAATATTCTCAACAATTGACTTATCGATAGTGAAATCTAATACCTTTGTCACTCGTTCAGTTAGAAAGAAAAAGCCTAGTAAATTAACAGACCTGTCTTAAATAAAACAGGGCACCAAATGGCGCCCTGTTTGTGAAATGATTTATTTAGTTTTATTCGTACAGTAACGCTGCAATGACAGGATCATCAATGTTGGTTGCATCATACCAGTAGAAGCCGGTGTCAATGATTTCTGGAACAGATTCACCATTGATAACTTTTACAGCAGCTGCGACACATTCGTAGCCGATCCCGATCGGATTCTGGGTAATTGCACCTGCTTCAGCACCAGAACGGATGGCATCCATCTGCTGTTTGCCGGAGTCATAGCCGATCACAACGAGCTGTCCTTCAATACCGAGCTCACTTACCGCGTTCAGAACACCAATGATAGAACCTTCGTTGGCGCCAAAATAGCCTTTGAGGTCAGGGTTGGCCTGAATAACGGCTTTGGCAATATCAGTGGATTTTAGATGATCGCCGCCACCATATTGAATGTCAATAATTTCGATGTTGGGGTATTCAGAATCCATTCGATCGACAAATCCATCGCGGCGGTCAATGCCGGTGCGGGATGTCTGATCATGAACAATGACAGCAACTTTACCTTCGCCGCCAATCAATTCAGCCATTTTATCAGCTGCCATTGCTGCAGCGGCAATGTTATCAGTTGTAGCAGTGGTAACCAGAATATCACTATCCACACCAGAGTCGAAACCGAGTACGGGTATGCCGGCTTCTTGTGCAGCTTCCAACTGAGGAATGAGTGCCTTGCTGTCTACTGCAGCCAGGCAGATCGCTGCAGGATTTTTATCTAATGCGGTCTGCATCATTTCAACTTGCTTGTCTACCTGTGCTTCTGACTCAGGACCTTCAAAGGTAATGGTTACGCCATATTCTTCTGCGGCCTGTTCAGAACCCAATCGTACTGCCTGCCAGAACTGATGCTGGAAACCTTTGGAAATAACAGGAATGTAAATTTCACTGGTTTCTTCTTCAGTTGTCTTACAGCCAACGAGGGCAAAAATCATAATCGCGGCTAATAAGATGAGCATAATTTTAAAACTTTTCTTTTGCATTTTTAACTCTCCTTAAAAATTTATGTATAAAATAAATTTCGACAATATTTGATGTCTGTAAACTCTTAGAACGTGCCTGCTCCAGATCTCCTCCTTTCACATGTCAAAAACCTCACCTTTGGAAAAACGAAAATGTCCGAAATAATTCGATCATTAATCCACAACTTTGTCCAGTTCGTTATTTACTCTGTCGCCTCAGAATATCAGCGAACACAGCGAATATAACAATCATCCCTGTTACAACCATCTGCCATTCCTGCGGAACTGACATCATACGAAGACCGTTCGCCAAAACGCTGATCACAAAGGCGCCAATCACTGTACCTAGAATAGTCCCCTCGCCGCCGCTAAGAGATGTGCCGCCAATCACAACGGCAGCAATCGCGTCCAACTCATATCCAGCACCCAGAGCGGGCTGGGCAGAGTTTAAGCGTGAGGCAATAATTACACCCGCCATACCACTGAACATACCACAGATAGCATAAACTCTGGTTTTCCACATTGCCACATTAACTCCTGAAAGACGTGCGGCTTCTTCATTGCTGCCTATCGCAAAAGTGTAACGGCCGAATAATGTTTTTGTCAGTACTACATGGGCAATAATTGCAAGTAAGAACAAAATCATAACAGCATTAGGAATGGCAAACCCGGGGATGATTTCACCAACCACAGAACCCATCGCAATTTGGCGAAATGCAGGGGTATCGTTAAAATAGATCGGACTCACGTCAGAAATAATCAATGATAAACCTTTCGTAATATAGAGCATGCCAAGTGTGGCAATGAAAGGGGGAATTTTCATGCGAGAAATCACAACACCGTTGATAAACCCCGCAAATACACCCGTTAAAATACCACCAAGCACGCCTAACCAGATTGGAAGACCCCAAAAGGTAACGATAACGCCAGCCATCACTGCTGAAACTGTCATCATAGTGCCCACAGAAAGGTCAATTCCTCCTGTAATAATTACAAAAGTGGCGCCCAGTGCTAATATGCCGTTTACAGACGTTGCCAGCAAAATGCCGACAATATTGCTGAACTTAGAAAAGTTCGGGGAAACAATTGAAAATCCAACAAAAATGAGAAGCAGTGCGCCAAACGACATCAGCTTGCGTGCAGCATCAGATGTAAATATTTTTTTTGCAATAGAGGTCTGTGTTTGTTCCATCATTAATTTTCCTTTGCCGCAGCGGCAGTTTCTAATTTTCCAATATTATCATTCTTGTGATTTCGCATGGTAGCGAAGGTCATTATTTTTTCCTGTGTCGCCTCATCAGCCGACAATTCACCGGTAATTCTCCCTTCACACATTATTATTATCCGGTGGCTCATGCGAAGAATTTCGGGCAATTCAGAAGAAATCATAATAATTGATTTTCCCTGATCAGTAAGATCATTAAGCAGGCTGTAAATTTCACTCTTTGCACCCACATCAATTCCACGCGTGGGTTCATCAAATATCATGATGTCTGAATCCGCTGTCAACCATTTGCCAACAACGACTTTCTGCTGATTTCCACCTGATAGGAATTTTACCTTCTGCATGATACCGGGTGTTTTAATTGAAAGTTTACCAACAAATTCATCCGCTTTTTCTTTTGTCAATTTTGTATTCACAAAGCCCAAAGAACGTAAAAAATTGGTGAAACTCGCCATTACAATGTTGTTCTCAACATCCATCCCAAGAACAACGCCATAGCGTTTGCGGTCCTCTGAAAGATAACCAATGCCATGCTTGACAGCATCTTTCGGATGACGGATTGAAACCTGCTCACCATTGATCCAGATTTCTCCTGAATCTGGCGTTTCGGCCCCGAAAATCACTCGCGCAACTTCTGTCCGACCTGCCCCCATCAAACCCGCAAAGCCCAGAATTTCACCCTTTTTCAGATAGAAGCTGACATCTTGAACCTCTTTTCCTCGATTCAGATTTTTCACTTCCATCACAATTGGCTGGTCACCATTCCCTGAAATATGTGGAGATGATTCATAAATCGTTCGTCCAACCATCATGCTGATAATCGTATCTATTGCCACTTCATCTGTTTGTCTGGTATCGACATATTGACCATCACGCATCACGGTTATACGATCAGAGATCATCTTCAATTCTTCAAGACGATGTGAAATGTAAATGATACCTACCCCTTCATTGCGCAAATTACGAATGATTGCAAACAGATCTTCAATTTCAGTTTCTGTGAGTGCGGCAGTAGGTTCATCCATAATCAAAACATCGGTATTGAAAGAAAGCGCCTTGGCGATTTCAACCATTTGCTGTTTCGCAACCGTTAAATCACCCACTTTTGTCCGTGGATCAAGGTTCAGGTGGAGCATTCCTAAATAACGCTTTGCTTCAGCCTCTGCCCATTTTTCATCCAGAAATAAATGCGTTTTATCAAGTTTTTCCCGGCCAATAAACATATTTTGGGCAATCGTCAGGTGAGACATAAGGTTCAGCTCCTGATGAATGATACTTATACCAAGACGCTGAGCTATACGTGGGTTAGAAATTTCTGCCTCCTGGCCTTTAAGAAATATCTTGCCTGTATTCTGGCGATATATACCAGATAAGCATTTCATTAAAGTAGTTTTTCCTGCACCGTTCTCACCGACCAATGCATGCACTTCGCCAGAATACAAATCAAAATCACATCGATCAACCGCCAGTACGCCGGGGAAGGTTTTTACAATTCCTTCCATTTTTACTAAAACTTCACCCATTCTTTTGTACATCCTTTTTAGTCATTCAATATCTGTTCCTGAACTGTGCTGTAGATTACAACATTATTTTTTCTTCTCAGAAATTTGCATAAGGTTCCCTGATATCCCCATTTAAAAACGGCTCAATGAGGTGACTCTCCTCATAGAGTTCTGCGCCATCCATGATCGGCAGTCTGAGACCAGGTCGATTCGTTGCCTTTTGATAAGCACCACATGAATAACGTACGATTAATTTGGAAGGCAGCGTTATTTCTCTGGATGGAAGTTCTCTATCATTAATCCGGCTAATTAATAACTCGGCAGCAGTTTTTCCAATTTCATACGCATATTGTTGAATTGATGTAAAGAAGGGGAAATAGGTGCCGTCTTTACTCGAGTCATCGTAATAAACTACTGCGACATCATCTGGAATCCGAATGTTTCGGTGCAACAATTCTTGAACAACTCCCAAACCAATCGCATTGTTCGCGGCAAAAATCGCACTAAATTCAATTTCTTTATCCAGCAGCGCACGCAACAATTTCTCACCTGCAGAAATCCTGTATTCACCAAAAAAAACCAGCTCGGGGTCATAGGGAATACCCATTCCTTCTAATGCCATTCGATAACCAGAAACACGGTCTTTAGCGGTCGAGGTGCGAACATCACCAGACAGGATAGCAATTTTTCGATGTCCCAGTTTAATTAAGTGTTCCGTAAGAGCTTTTGCACCTGAAATTGAATCGCCCCGCACAAAATCAAATTTCCAATCTGCGATGTCCTGATCTAATTTCCGATCGAGGATCACAGTCGGTACCTTGCGCTGGTGAAGAAGTTTTAGATTTTCAGTAACCCCATCGTGAGGAGCAATCATCACGCCATCTACCTGTTGTGAAAAAACGGTTTCGAGAGCACGCTTTTGTTTTTTCTGATCCTCATCCACATTGTAGAAGAGAATTGAATAATCTTGAATTTGAGCAACATCCTCAACCCCACGGGCGACGGTTGTCCAGAAAGAGTTAGTGATATCTGGCAGAATTAAAGCAAAGGTAAATGTACGGTTCAAGCGCATCCCGCGCGCCATCGCACTGGGAATATAACCTAATTCCGCTATCGCCTTTTTTACGTTTGATCTAGTTTTATCGCTGACATAATCTGCATTATTGATAACCCTGGAAACGGTCACCAGGGATACACCCGCCAGTTTGGCAACATCGCTGATAGTTACCAATATTCTCTCCTCTATTTCGTGATGGTGAAGATAAAAGTATCAAGTCTATGATATCGTTATCATATTCAGAGTATATCAATAATCAATAAGCATGTCAATATTCAACTTGTGATAGGTTACAGTCACGAAGATCAATAGATCCTAATAAAGAAAAATTATCATCGACCAACGACATATCTGTACATGGATTGCACTCAGGGTCTCGCCTGATAAGGGCCAGAGAAAACCCTGTTCCTGATGAGATAAATTAACTCAAGTTGTATTTTCACCCATAAGATACCCTATCTCGATGAATTCTTAACCCTCACAAATCCATCATTCTTCCCACAAACCTACTACGGTATCCTGCTTTTGTGCTACAAAGCATTATGCAACAATAAATGTTTAACCTTTTCCTTTATAATTAACAATCAGGAGTTGGGTTATTTTTGATTTTAAATACTCGTTTCCAGGAATTTTCAGCGATTAGCAAATAGTAAGGGTAAATAGTATGGCAGAATTCAAATTTCGACATTCAATACAAGTCCGCTATAGTGACATTGACGCTCAAAAACATGTAAACAACACGCGATATTCCACATATATTGAAAGTGCGCGTCTCGCTTATCTCCAACATCTAAAACTCTGGGATGGAAAATCGTTTCTGAACTTAGGAATCACCGTCGCTGATGTTCACATTTCCTATCGAAAACCCATTTATTTAGGACAAACCGTTATCGTTGCTACACGAATTTCTCGATTAGGCAATAAATCCCTTCAGTTTGAATACAAAGTTCAAGATGCTGAGAGCGCTGAAATTTGTGCAACAGCGGAAACAATCAATGTTGCTTATGATTTTCATACCGAACAAAGCATAGCGATCCCTGAAGAATGGCGGATAGTGATTTCTGCTTATGAAGGCTTTGATTAATTATTTTGATCAATTCTATAGCGCATGAAAAATAAACTTAGACTTACAAATTTGATCCAGGTTTCATCTTTAAAGGAGCTGCTCCTTCGCTTCTTGCATCTGACAACCGAAACAACTGACCAACGGAATGCATACTACATGGTTGTCGAGATTTTCTTTTCAACCTTTTTGAACGCTGCAGCAACCTTCAATGCGGCATATGCAATCCGTCTTGGGGCCAGTGATGCTCAAATCTCTTATCTCACTTCTATTCCTGCGCTGATTGCGATTCTAATCTCCATCCCTGCTGGCAACATCCTCCAAAAAACAGCCCGGAAGAAAAACCTTATCATCGGTTCCCTGGCCTTACACCGGGCCGGCTACATTTTAGTAGCATTGGTGCCATGGCTTCAATTCTTAAATATTTCACAAAGCATGCTTGTGGTCATCTTCTTAATCATATTTATGGTTCCTATCCAATTTTATAACGTGGGCTGGACATCCCTGACAGCTGTTCTTATTAAAGAAAACCAGCGCACTGCTGTTTTTTCACTGCGAAATCAGATTTACTTCACTGTCAACGGCATTAGTGCATTCCTCTTCGGTCTGTGGCTCTCTGCCGTAGCATTTCCTCTCAACTATCAGATCATGTATCTATTTACCTTTGGACTATCTGTCATCAGTTTGATCTACCTGATGAAAATTGAAATTCCCAACACAGAAGATAAACCGAAGAGCAACCAAGAGCAAAGAACACCTAAATCCATCAAAAAAAGAGTTGCCAACACCATCACTGAGCTGAGGGCAAATCCTCAATTTCTACGTTTTTCTATTAACACATTTGTGATGAATTTCGGCCTTTGGGCAATTGCACCATTTTTTACAATTTTCTATGTTAAAGAACTGGGGGCAAGCGATGCCTGGTTAGGTATTCTGATAGCCTTCAACAGTGTGGCCAATATCATTGGGTTTGGGTTGTGGCGCAAACTGATTCAAAAATATGGCCGTAAAAAAATTCTGATGTTCACCTCCCTACTGCGGCCAATTTATCCGATAATCGTGGCTCTAAGCCAAAACCTGCCAGCCATCATTATTGTTTCTGCAGTTACAGGTCTATTGATGCCTGGACTCAATCTCAGCCATTACAACTTACTGCTCACGATCACCCCGGGTGATCGCCGTGATGAATTCACAGCTTATTACACTACATTCCAAAATATAAGTGTATTCCTCAGCCCGCTACTCGGGGCTCTCGTCATTTTATGGGTCGGGTATCCAATTACATTTCTCATCTTTGCTGGAGTACGCCTTCTCGGTGGTCTTATGTGGCGGATCCTCCCAATTAAAGATTTTGATCAGCAGCCTGCCAAACCCCTTTGACCTCTGATTCCTCAGGTATCATACGCTATAAATAGTTAGTTCAAAAATAATTTAAAAGAAAGGGAGTAATAATTTCTTTTTTTAATGTAGAATAGGATTATGGAACAAATCACTGTCCACAACTTTTCAGAACTTCTTGAAGCACTTTACTGGGATTCTTACGACGAAAGTATTGACCGTTTCCGCTCTCCATTCGTTTTTCGTGGTTTGGAAGATGTTAATTATCGTCTGGAAACTGCGCTGATCCGCCTCGGCGGTGATTATCTAGCAATGGAGCAGCATTTGCTGCGAAACTTCCGTAAATATGCTCATCGCGATGTCGTGGAACGCGATTCCATCTGGCACTGGCTGGCAGTAGCTCAACACCACGGTCTGCCTACCCGTCTGCTTGATTGGTCTTTTTCACCCCTGGCAGGAGCTCATTTTGCCACCCAAAATATTGGAAAATATAATATCGATGGCTGCATCTGGATGGTGAATTTCCTCAAATCAAAAGAATATCTACCCGAGAAACTGCATAAGAAATTAGATAGAAATGGCGGAGATGTTTTCACCGTCAATTTACTGGCAGAAAGCATCAAGAAACTTGCAGACATGAAAAAAGATTACAAAGAAGTCTTTCCAGTCTTCATGGAACCCCCCTCTATTGATGAACGTATCACCAATCAGCATGCACTCTTTTCATTTATGTCTGACCCCGGGTGCTGCCTCGATGACTGGCTCAACGATCACCCCGGTCTCGTTAAAAAAGTGATCATTCCAGCATCCACCAAATGGGAAATACGTGACAAATTAGATCAGGCTAATATCACCGAACGCGTCCTTTTCCCCGGGCTGGATGGCCTCAGCCACTGGCTAAAACGACAATATAGCCCGAAAAATAAAAACAAACCCATCATACCCAAAAAAGAGTAAAAAGGACTGTCAAATCTGAACAGTCCTCCTGCTTTTTTTACGCTTCGTCTTGCTCTCCACCACGACCGCGTTCACGCAGGTGAGGAAACAAAATCACTTCACGGATTGAACGTTTCCCAGTGAATAACATCACCAATCGATCAACACCCATGCCGAAGCCACCCATTGGGGGCATGCCATAGCGCATCGCGCGCAGATAATCTTCGTCCAGCGGATGTCGTTCATCGTCGCCTTCCGCATATGCTCGACCCATCTCCAGAAAACGCTGTTCTTGATCAATTGGATCATTCAGTTCGGTGAAGGCATTACAAAGTTCCATACCGCCGATAAATCCTTCAAAACGTTCTGCCGTGGTTGGATCATCTGGTTTTTTCTTTGCCAATGGTGAAATATCAATCGGATAATCGTATAAGAAAGTCGGCTGAATAAAACTGGGCTCAAGATAATCACCCAGCAGTTTATCAATCAACTTGCCACGCGGAAAATCAGCATTGGCAGAAATATTTTTCTCCTGCATTGCAGCAGCCAATGTTGCAGAATCAGGGCATGCCGCAATATCAATTCCTGTTGCTTCAATCAACCCCTCTCGCAAATCGACTCGTTTCCAGGGGGGAGTCAGATTAATCTCGTGACCATCAAATTCAAGTTTCAGGGTGCCAAGAACTTCTTGTGCGGCACTGGCGACCATCTGCTCGGTGAATTCCATCACTTGCAAATAATCAGCATAAGCCCAATAAAATTCTATCTGTGTAAATTCTGGATTATGTTTATAGCTGACACCCTCGTTGCGGAAGTCACGCCCAATTTCATAAACGCGCTCGATACCGCCCACCACCAATCGCTTGAGATAAAGCTCAAATGAAATACGCAGATATAAATCTTGATGCAATTGATTATGATGTGTCACAAACGGACGGGCTGCTGCCCCACCATAGATTGGTTGAAGAATGGGTGTTTCCACTTCAAGAAAACCATGATCATCCATGAAATTACGAAGTGACTTCACCAAACTCGCTCGGACCTGGAATATCTCACGCACATCAGCATTCACCGCCAGATCAGCATAACGCTGCCGATAGCGCAGCTCTGGGTCTGACAAAGTGGCATGCTGTATCAATTCTCCATCCACTACTTGATCTTTTGCTGCAGGCAACGGGGTAATCGCTTTGGATAGCATCACGAAATCATTAACAAGCAAAGAGACCTCACCTCGCCGGGTTCGAATCATTTCGCCTTCTGCCTGAATATAATCCCCCAGGTCAAAATAATCAGAGAGGAGTTTCATCTTTTCCTCACCAAGATTATTGATTCGGAAGAAGAATTGAAGACGTCCGTCCATATCCTCGATATGCATAAAACAGATCTTGCCCATCGCACGTTTTGATCGAATACGCCCTGCTAATGTCACATTGACAACCACGTCTTCCTGATCTTCTAAGACCTTAAAAGCCTCTATCGCTTCTTTAGTAGTGTGTGTTCTCTTTGCTCTGGTTGGATACGGTTCAATACCCAATTCTCGTAAAGCCAGCATCCGTTCGTATCGAATTTGTTCCAGATCGTTTAGCGACATCGTAATTCTACCTACCTGAATTTTACGTAAATGATAAAAATTGATTCCAAATTATCGTTGACTACTCAACTTTAAGAATCTCGACTTCATAACTGCCTGCAGGCGCATCCACCGTTACTTTATCGCCAACCTTGTGGCCTGTCAGTGCACGTCCCAGCGGAGAATCATGAGAAATTTTCCCGCTCTCTGCATCCGATTCAGCAATACCGACAATTTCAAAAACCTCAGGATCAAAATCTTTTTCCTGAAAAGTCACAATACTCCCAATATCGACAATGCCATCTTGTCCTTTTTTTCCTTCTACAATCGTGACCATTGAGAGCAGCACTTCAAGTTCGTTGATTCTACCTTCAACAAAAGCCTGCTCATTCATCGCAGCTTCATATTCCGCATTTTCGAGCACATCCGCGCCATCTTCGATTGCATTATGAAGTCGTTTTGCAACCTCTAGCCGGCGACTATTTTTTAAATAATCCAATTCGTTGACCAGTTTCTTGTGTCCTGCTATAGTAACGTACATTGTTGAACTCATACGGTAACCTCGTCCTTTTTCTTTCCTTCGTTATAAAAGTATCACCTTGCCTCTTTGGTTGGGGAAACAAGGGTCGTGAAGAATTATCCTTCGTCTCTTAATACACAAAAAGCACATTCCCCAAATGCGCTTCATATCTGCCTTTTGACACGCGAGATAATACCATAAAATATTATGAAACGCAAGATGAAAAACACAATTTCTAATAAAGAAATTATAAAACTCAATCCAATAGCCTTACTTTCCTTCATTCTGGGAAATTTGGTGATAATTTCTTGGTATTTTAATCATTATCTCTTATTCCATACATATACAAAATGGGGTTTCTCATCCATCACTCTTTATTCAAAATCCGCAAACTCCCCCCGTTATATTAGAAATACTGAGGGTGATATCATCGTTTGTGGTTTTGATTTTCTCTAGTACGATTACCATACTTCTACCATATTTCATCTGCCACAACTTAAAAAGTGGAATATA
>CAZQSG010000014.1:0-35573 GCA_964595925.1 uncultured Anaerolineaceae bacterium
AATTTTATTTTAACAGTCATTTCGAAAAAAATGATCTCCCATTGACAGAACATCATTATATCTTGAATTAAAAGTTTTTACCCTGCTGGGGTAACTTAAGTATAATTGAACATGAGGAACATGGGAACTTAACCAGATAGGGAAAAATACCCTCATCAAATTAAAAAAAACGAAGAAAATTCTTCGTTTTTTTTTAGAGGCGACGATCGGACTCGAACCGATGATCAGGGTTTTGCAGACCCATGCCTTGTCCAACTTGGCCACGTCGCCATTTATATTCTTATTATAATCGAACAACTTCTATTAATAACCATTCTAAATTTCATTCTGCACACCTGATAAAAAAAGACCTTGTTCAAAGAACCTGGTCTTTAGAGCGGGCAACGGGACTCGGACCCGTAACCTTCTCCTTGGCAAGGAGACGTTCTACCAATTGAACTATGCCCGCATGAATACTTTTGTGATTTTGAATGTACATTACCGCTTTCATCAAGCGAAAGTTATTTTAGCATCAATCATATTATTCGTCAAGAAAGAAACTTTGAGGGGCACAACTTTATTAATGCCTCACCCAATTCTCTCTCTCTTTGCGGCCTCTCTTTTCATCATTTCAGGATACAATAAGAATCGATATAATTATAGTAATGAATTAAGTTCACAAGGAGAAATTGATGAGCAGCCCTGATGATTTCAAAGATATCAAAGGAAAAATTTTCCGAGTTCCTCTTTCTTTTCGCGGTTGGCCAAAATGGGTTGTATGGCTGTTAAGTATTGTGGGGGTGGTTTATGTACTTAACCCCACTTGGGGTGTATTTGAGGCTATTCCAGATAGCCTTCCCATCATAGGCAACCTTGATGAAGGATTAGCTTATCTGTTAGTTTATTATGGCATCATGGAATTTATCGCCCCATACATTGATTTCGGTGCTGAAACAAACCCAGATGATGGCGATGATGTGGTTAATGCCGAATGGAATGAAACCCCTGAAACATAACTCAGGTCAAGCGATAATATCACCCGGATTCAAGTCATAATCCCTTCCACACAAATCAGAGAAATTTCATAACAGACTGAGAGGATCAATTTCAATCATCCAGTTTTTTAGATCTCTCCCTAACAACAATTGGGCCGGATTCGGACCACGCAATACAATTTGCCAGCGATAATATCGATTTACCCGTTGGAAGAAACAGGGGACAGGGCCAATCATCCGTGTAGCGGAGTGCGCCCCTTCAGCCAGCAGTGCCTTGATTTCTTCTGCTAAAACCGAAGCCCGGAACTCTGCCTTGTTGTTATCCAAATCACGCGTTTCCAACCGAATCATGCGTGTGTAGGGTGGATAGGCCATCTCTTTTCGATATTCCAACTCGTCAGAATAAAAACCTTCAAAATCGTGATGAGAGGCATGCTGAATAACATAGTGATCCGGCTGATAGGTCTGCAGCAAAACCCGCCCTCCCAGAGGTGAACGCCCGGCACGACCTGAGACCTGCGTCAGCAATTGAAATACACGCTCATTGGCGCGATAATCTGGGAAATTTAATCCGACATCCGCATTCACCACTCCAACCAGCGTCACCAGAGGAAGATCTAATCCTTTGCTCAACATCTGGGTGCCGATCAATATATCAGCCCGATGATTTGCAAAGTGTGAAAGGATGATCTCATAAGTATCCTTTTGGCGGGTTGTTTCGTGATCGTACCTCAAGACACGGGCAGAAGGAAACAATTCATACACCAGGCTTTCCACCTTCTCAGTGCCGGCACCATACTGACGGATGCGCTTGCTACCACATTCCGGGCAGGTTTTTGGCATCTGCCGTTCATATCCACAGGTATGGCATTTCAGGACTAAGTTACCATAATGCGCTATCAAAGGCTTATTACACCGTGGACATTGAACAACATGTCCGCATTCACGACAAAATACGGTTGTGGATGAGCCCCGTCGATTCAAGTAGAGGATAGCCTGCTGCTGTTTCTCCAGTACTTCTCCCAGAGCATTCTGCAAGGCATAACTGAAAGTTGAAGTATTGCCGATTTTTAATTCTTCACGCATGTCAATGATATCCACAGGTGGCAACCCCTGCTTCATGGTCGGTGTGGATCCGCTGACCTGTTCCTTGCTGCCCAATTTTCGTAAATAAGCATTCACAGTTTCTCGATGCGCCAGAATACGGCTAGGCATCCTTAATACTTTCCAATGCCGGCGGTCTCCCCGATAGCGCAGCGAAATATCAGGAGTAGCAGAGCCCAGGATCGTTACAGCGTTGCACAAACGACCATATTCAATAGCAGCCTGAACCGCATGGAAAGAAAAGACCGCATCCCGTTGATAATATGAGGGATCATCAAACTCATCAACCACAATCAATCCCAAATTCGGCATCGGTGTAAATAATGCACTGCGAGCGCCTACGATCACAGATAATTCACCTGCACGGGCACGCCGCCATGTATCATACCGCTCCCCTGTGCTGAGCCGTGAATGCACCAAACCAACTCGCCCCTGGAACCTTGCAGCAAACCGCCTGACAGTTTGTGGTGTCAGTGAAATTTCTGGTATAAGAATGATCGCGCTCTTGCCCTGCGCTAAAGCAGCTTCCGCTGCGCGCAGATAAATTTCTGTTTTTCCTGACCCGGTTACTCCCTGTAAAATGATTGGGCTTGAGTCTTCCTCTCCATTGAAGCGGCGATAAATCGGCTGCCATACGGCCATTTGCTCTTCAGTCAATGTTGGTGCTTCATCTAAAGCCCAATGAATATCATCCAGCGGATCACGCCAGACTTCCTGTTCACTCAGTCTAATCAAGTCTCTTTCACTTAAACGCCGCAGGTCCTGTAAATTTGCGCCGGGGGCATGCGCATACACCCAGGCAACATCAACCTCCCAGGCTTCCTGCATTAAAAATTTCATGATTTTTTGCCGGCGCAAGCCTGCCTTCCCCCGCCCCAAAGAACCCCATTGTGATTGAACTTCTTCGGGTGTTGCATTCAATCGGGCTGTTCGCACTGTTTTTGGTCGTAAACCTGGTTCCGGTAAAATTGGTCTTGAGAAAACCAGCCCTTTCCCAATCAACCCCCGCATGCTCCGCCGCCACTGCTTCTGCGGAATCCGCCGATTAATTTGCCGGCCTCGCAGAGGTCCCTTTTCATTCAAGAGGATCAAAAGACGCCTCTGCATTGCAGGAAACTGATCAGGGATTGCTGCCTTCGGATTTATCTCAAACAAAGTATCTGCCTGCTTGCTCAAACCAGGAGGGAACATCGTTGTCAAACACACAGGAAGCGGGCACTGATAATAGTCCGATAACCATCGCGCTAATCCTAGCTGCTGATTTGTTAAAACCGGCAGCACGTCTACCAGTGCATGCACAACTTTGGTTTTTTCCACCTGTGGGGTTTCCAGTAATTCGAGAACGATGCCCTGCACCTTCTGCTCACCAAAAGGCACAACCACCAGACAACCCGGCACCACTCGTCCCAGAAGCTCATCAGGAAGTGAATAATCAAATTCTCCGCTCACCTGCGGAACATTAACAGAAACACGGACAAATGCTGGCACTGGTGAAATCAATCGGTTTTCTTTCCTTTTAAAATCACTGCAGCGCCATAGCCTACAACAGAACTGTCATCACCGGTCACCATTCCTGAATGACTGTAATATAAAACTCGGGCTTCCGTCGCACCGGCTGCATGAGCTGCCCATAAAACAGCCGCCACAGCCCCCGCGCCGCAAGCCTGCGCATGACCCCGCTTATTTCCATCCAATAATTCCATCGGGGACATCGCTTCGATATATTGAAACACCCGTTCATCCATCAACTTTGCGGATTTGGCTTCATAGAAATGAGATAGGTCAGTGCTTGCCACAAGCAGCGTTTTTCGATTATGCGCCAACTCTGCTAAACCTTCTCCTAGTACTTTCAACCAATTCGCTTTCTGGGTACGCACCATCACCGGAACAACTTCAAACGATTCACTGAGCGCAACCTGCAAAAACGGCAGTTCAATTTCCAGGGAATGCTCATGCTCTCCCCTCACAGATTCGATCATCGGTACATGATGCGCTGACAGGTATTTGTTTAATTGCCCCAGACCTTCCTGATCGACAGTGATTCTCCCTAACGGCGTCTCATATTGCTCAAAAGTCGTTGTAAGAAATGCTTCTGTGGCTGGTGCATGAAACGGTGAAGTTATTATCACCCGCTCAAACTCTTGCCCTTCAACCAACTTAAAAGCATGCGCTGCTGTTTTTCCTGAATAGATATAGCCTGCATGAGGAACAATCAGAGCAAACACGTCCTGCTTCTCTTCACCGTTTTCAACTGCCGATAGAAAATCAGACAATTGTTTTTTCAGTACCACCGCATCCCCGGGATACCAGCTTCCCGCAATCACAGAATGCCGAATTGATTTATTTTCTGACATAGATGCCTCTTTTCACTCTCGAGGGATTATTACAAATTTTAAGCCTTTTCTCGAACATTAAAACTCTATATAATAATTATAACCACCTTGTCAGAAAGTGGGAAAAATCGATATTAATTCGTCATTTCCAACATTATTGCAACTCACAACCTACATTATCGTATATAATAGTAGAGAATTAGATTATTTCAATACAACTATTTGAAATATTAACTTTTATTTCGTTTTTCATGGTAAAATCGCAATAGAATTATTAATTAAACAAAGGAAGGGAAAAATGAAACAATCAACTTGGCGTTACCTGATCGGCATTTTCTTAATTCTTGTCGGTGCAAGCCTCTTTGCAATCCGGCTATTTGATCTGCCAGTTCTTTTCACAAACTTATTATTTGGCAGCTTTATGCTGTTGGGCGGTGTGTTATTCCTGCTCCCCGTTCTTCGTACAAAAGCCAACTGGTGGGCCCTGCTCCCTGCCTTGCCCCTGCTCTTGATGGGAGCGGCTTCCATTGTAAGCGCTTTCTGGCCCAAATATGACGATCTCATTGGAACAGGATTCCTCCTGGGAATCGGCCTGGCTTTCATTTTCACATACCTTCTCCACAACCATTATTGGTGGGCATTAATCCCCGGCGTCATCATGTCAGGTATTGGCGCATCAACTCTCGTTGAATTTCTGCTGCCAAATACCAATGGAAACTGGATTGCCTTCATTATTTTAGGATCCATCGGTCT
Organism: uncultured Anaerolineaceae bacterium; assembly: GCA_964595925.1. Taxonomy (GTDB): domain Bacteria; phylum Chloroflexota; class Anaerolineae; order Anaerolineales; family Anaerolineaceae; genus SpSt-1165. Next base: position 5,165 of record CAZQSG010000014.1, read on the forward strand.
GGCCTTTTTCTTCGTTTACCTCACAGATCGACATCATAATTGGTGGGCATTGATCCCCTTTGGCGTCCTATTAAGTGTCGGTGCGTTAGTTGTGACAGATCTTGTCGGATATCTTTTCATCGGCATGGGCTTGACTTTCGTGTTGGTAGCCCTGCTGGCAGGCCGCACAAATCGATGGGCATGGATTCCCGCCGCAGTTCTCGGCACCCTGGGTTTGGCATTCCTCTTCTTCTCTCCAGCGGCTGGTTTGATCGGAAAATTCTTCCTACCAATTGTTCTGATCATCATTGGTATCATCGCTATCTTTCAGGTCATACTTGCTAAGAAAGGCTGATACTCAGCATCACAGTACCAAGTTTCATTCACTTAAACCCGCTGCCCTTTTAGAGAGAATGATCAAAATTAAAAATGAATTCAGTTCCCGATACAACCAATCGGGAACTTTCTTAATCATATTATCGTCTAAATAATGGATCATTATTAAATTGATGACCAAAAGAAATACAAAATCTTGCTTAACTCAAAGGAGCTTTCTGAAATGAAAAAAATAACTGTTCTTTTATTCATACTGGCAGCTATATTTATCTTCGGTGCATGCGCACTTCCTGTAAGCAATTTATCCGATACTGAAGATGTTCGTCATATCACCGTAAATGGTACCGGTGAAGTTTACCTGGAACCCGACGTCGCCTATGTCACGCTGGGTGTGCGCAGTGAATCGAAAGAAGCCTCAAACGCAGTATCTGAAAATAATGAGCTTGCTGATGATATTATCAGTGCACTCAGCGAAATGGGGATTGAAGAAAAAGACATCCAGACCACGTCATTCAATGTTTATTGGACCGAGGAATGGCAGGGTGACGGTGAGCCCTTCGAGAAACACTATATCGTTGAAAATATGCTTGATGTCACCATCCGTGATCTTGAAACCCTAGGCGAGACACTTGATGCCGCATTGGGTGCAGGAGCCAACAACATCTACAACGTCCGCTTTGATGTTACTGATAAAAGCGAAGCTTTGACCAAAGCACGTGAGATGGCAGTCGAGAATGCGCAGACACAGGCAGAAGAATTCACGAGCGCAGCTGGTGTAACCCTCGGTGAAATCACGAATATTTCGGCATATGACATTGGTTCTACCATCAAACCCATGTATGCTCGCGGCATGGGGGGGGGCGGTGATATGGGCATGGAATCGTCTATGGCTGTGCCCATGTCTGGTGGACAACTGATCGTCCAGGTAACTGTCAATATGGTCTACTCACTTGAAGACTGATCTATGAGAATAAGGGAAAACCTCTAGTTGAATCTCTCCCCTTAAAAACCCCATCAAGGACGTAGCATTATCCTTGATGGGGTTACCCTATAGTACAACTCACGTGTGAATTACACTTATACCTATCAGAAACGATCTCTTTTTTTTATCACAGACAGATAAAACTCCTTTGCCTGTGATAAACTAAAATGAAGACAACTGCAGCAGTTGTCTTCATTCAATAATGAGTAACATCATTTCAAAACAATCCTGGAGACACTATTGAAAAAACAATTTCCTAAACGAACCTACCATACCCTCAAAGAGATCGTGGACGATATGAAATTTATGCACTCCAATCGGGAGGATATCCGCACTTTAATGAACACAGAACTCATCAGCCAATCATTCCGTGAGCGTTTGATGATAGCTGTTACAATGGTCAATGGCTGCCGTTACTGCTCTTATTATCACTCGCGCGAAGCCCTCAAGGCTGGCATTTCACCAGAAGAAATGGCTACCCTCACCAATTTTGAATTTGGCAATTGTCCAGACGATGAACAACCTGCTTTGCTCTATGCTCAGCATTGGGCTGAGAGCAATACCCACACAGATAAAGAAGCTTACCAGCGGGTTCTTGAATTCTACGGCGAAGAAAAACTGAATGCCATAGAAATGGTTCTCCGCATGATTCGTATGGGAAACCTGATGGGAAACACCCTCGATTACCTGCTTTTTAAACTTTCGTTTGGGTTACTCGGCACATGAGAATTAAATAGTTGCTAATCTGTGTCCTTTATGGCATAATGATGACAATTCATTAAAATACAAAAGCGATAATGGAAACGAGTAAATGTTCCCCCTGCTGAAAGCGAACCCGAGAGAGTGTGAGCCGGGACAGCAGGCAGCATTGAAAATCCTTCCGGAGCTGCGAACTGAAAGAGTTCTCTCAATTAAGTAAGCCGAATTCGCCACCCGTTACATTGGCGTGAATCTATCCAGTTCAGTCTGGACCTATTCAACCAAGCGCCTGAAATCAGTACGGATAGCGAGGACAGGAAGCAGGGTGGTACCACGGGAGCTCGCTCTCGTCCCTGAAGGGGCGCGGGCGTTTTTGTTTAAACAACAGCAAAGAAGAAAACATATCGGTAGGATTCAGGAGGATTCAATTTCATGTTCAAATCAGTCTCACCAAAACTCAACGTAATCCAGATGGAAGCAGGCGTTCTTAAATTCTGGCAGGAGAATGATATTTTCCACAAAAGTGGTGAACAGCGTGAAGGTAATTCAGAATTTGTCTTTTACGAAGGCCCCCCAACAGCCAACGGGCGACCAGGTGTGCACCATGTCCTGGCACGAGCTTTCAAAGATATCTTCCCCCGTTATAAAACCATGCAAGGCTTCCATGTCAGCCGCCGTGGTGGTTGGGATACACAAGGTCTTCCCGTTGAAATTGAAATCGAGAAAAAACTTGGTTTGAACGGTAAACAACAAATCGAGGCCTACGGCATTGATAAATTCAACGCCATGTGCCGCGAATCGGCTTTTGAATACATTCAAGAATGGGAAAAACTCACTGACCGCATTGGTTTCTGGGTGGACCTTGAAACAGCCTATGTAACGTATAAAAATGAATACATCGAAAGCATTTGGTGGATTCTGAAAAATTTTTGGGATAAAGACTTGTTGTATGAAGGTTACAAAGTGCTGCCCTACTGCCCACGCTGCGGCACACCGCTCTCAGACCACGAGGTCGCACAAGGCTATCAAGATGTTGATGATCCATCCATCTTTATTCGCATGAAACTCATTGATCAGCCTGATACCTCCCTGCTGGTTTGGACCACCACCCCCTGGACACTGCCCGGTAATGTTGCCGTTGCTGCCCATCCGGAAGTTGATTATGTTCTTCTTGAACGTGCTCTCAATCATCACGATGAAGATGAGAATTGTGAGGACTGCGGGAATCATAAACACCGAATGGAAAAATTGATCATGGCGGGAGCCCTTGTTGAGAAGGTCTTTGGCGAAGAAGAAATCAAAATTCTTAAACACATGAAAGGCACCGACCTGGCTGGTATGCAGTATGAACCTCTCTTCCATTTCTTTGAATCCGATAAGCCGGGCTGGTTTGTGGTATTAGGAGAACATGTTACCACGGAAGATGGCACCGGCCTTGTCCACACCGCCCCCGCCTTTGGTGCTGAAGATATGCTGATGGCGCAGGAACACAACCTGCCGATTTTGATGACAATTGATGATGACGGCAAATTCTTGCCAGAAGTCACCCCCTGGGCCGGTATTTTCGTTAAAGATGCCGATCCTGACATCACAAAAAACCTGAAAGACCGGGGCCTTCTCTTCCGCTCTGGCACCATCAACCACACCTATCCCTTCTGCTGGCGCTGCAAAACCCCTTTGCTCTATACTGCCCGTCCAACGTGGTATATCCGCACAACGAGTAAAAAAGAGCGCATGCTGGAGTTGAACGATAAGATCAACTGGTATCCCGATCATATTAAAAACGGCCGCTTCGGCAATTGGCTCGAAAACAACATCGATTGGGCGCTGGGGCGCAACCGTTACTGGGGAACACCTTTACCGGTTTGGAGATGTGAAGACTGTGGACATAAGACGGCTATCGGCTCCGCCGAAGAACTGGGTAAAAAAGCAGGTCAGAATCTATCAGAACTTGACCTTCATCGTCCATATGTCGATGATATTCACTTTGCCTGTGAAAAATGCGGCGGCACAATGAACCGTGTCACCGAAGTAATTGACTGCTGGGCCGATTCCGGCTCCATGCCGTATGCTCAATGGCATTACCCCTTTGAAAACGAGGAGATGTTCAAAAAACAATATCCTGCTGACTTCATCTGCGAGGCTGTTGATCAAACACGCGGCTGGTTCTATACCCTGCACGCACTGAGTACCCTTCTCTTTGATCAACAATGTTTCAAGAATGTCATCTGTCTGGGGCTTATTCTTGACAGCGACGGTTATAAAATGTCGAAATCTCGCGGTAACATCGTCAATCCATGGGACGTGCTTGATACCTCAGGTGCGGATGCGATGCGCTGGTATCTTTATACCGCCTCTCCTCCCGGCCAATCCCGCCGTTTCTCACCACAATTGGTCGCAAACGTGGTACGCAGTTTCACCCTCACTCTGTGGAATACCTACTCCTTCTTCGTTACCTATGCGAACCTGGATAAGTGGAAACCCGACTCAGATGTAACGCCCAAATACAGCCCCCTGGACCAGTGGGTTCGTTCACGACTGCACACTCTGCTACGTGATGTCACCCATGCCCTTGAAAACTATGATGTTCTCGGTGCTACCCGTCCCGTTGAAGGCTTTGTCAATGACCTCTCAAACTGGTACCTGCGCCGCAGCCGCCGCCGTTTCTGGAAAAGTGAATCGGACAGCGACAAGCACGCCGCTTATGCCACCCTTTATGAAGCATTGCTCACCCTGAGTCAGATACTTGCTCCTACGATGCCCTTCATCGCAGAAGAACTGTATCAAAATCTGGTTCGTACAGTTGATGAGAACGCGCCCGAGAGTGTGCATCTCACCCATTGGCCTAAAGTAGATGAAGCAGCTATCAATGAAACCCTCAACTGGGAGATGGCATTGACAATGAAACTGGCCTCACTCGGTCATGCCGCACGTAATTCTGCCAGCATAAAAGTACGTCAACCCCTCGCAGAAGCAGCCTTTGCAGTGGGCTCCGCCGAGGAAGCGCCTGTTGTCAAAAAATATGCCGATGTGCTCATGGATGAACTGAACGTTAAAAACGTGCGTGCACTCAGCGGAAGCTCTGAAGCAGCCTCCTTCAAACTCAATCCCTATCCAAAGCAACTGGGGCAAAAGTATAAGAATCTCTTCCCCAAAGTCCGCAAAGCGATTCTGGCATTAGACAGCGAAGCCACCGCACAGGTATTCCTAGCCGGCGAATCAATCACTATCGAAGTTGATGGTGAAACGTACGAGATCTTGCCAGAAGAAGTCGAGGTTCGCATGCAGGCTAAAGAAGGTCTCGTTATGGCAACCGAGGGCGCCTATCTGGCAGCGCTGGATACGGAATTAACCTTTGAATTAGAACAAGAAGGTCATATGAGAAACATGCTGCGTATGCTTCAAGATGCCAGAAAAAATGAAGGATATGAAATTTCTAACAGAATAAAAATCGGATATGATCCTTCTGGAAATGAGAATGTTGCCGGGACAATCTCGACTTATAAAAACACAATGATGGAAGAAACTCTAGCAGTAAGTCTTGAACCCGCCACATATAACGCTGAAGAGACTAATTGGTCTTATGAATATGAAGGCGTAAAATTCAAGATTGAATTGGCGTCAGAAGAAGAGAGTTAATATCTACAGAATTCTAAGCAAGAATAAAAAGACTGCCCCTGAATTTATGGAGGCAGTCTTTTTTCGTTTCCAGTTAAGTTCACCACGGTTGTGCTGAACTTCATTCAATTATATGTCAAAGTACATCTCAAACTCATAAGGATGCGGGCGATCATTAATTTGCTTAACCTCTTTGCGTTTATTAGCAATCCAAGTTTTAATGATTTCCTCAGAGAACACACCGCCCTTAAGCAAGAAGTCATAATCCGCTTCTAAGGCATCCAGAGCCCCTTCCAGCGAAGTTGGCAGACTGGCAATTGACTTTCGTCTTTCTTCTGACCAGTTGAAAATATCCTGGTTAATTGGGCCAAAATTTAACTTCTTATGATCCAGCTTCTTTTCAATGCCATCCATTCCTGCCATAAGCATACTCGCCATAGCCAGGTAAACATTGCAAGTCGCATCTGGAGGGCGGTACTCGAAACGGACCGTGTCAGCTGTATTCGCATATTCTGGAATACGGATCGCGGCACTTCGGTTACCGAGTGAGAAAAAGCAATTAACAGGTGCTTCATAGCCCGGTACTAAACGGCGGTAAGAGTTCGTGCTGGGGTTGGTGAAAGCCAGTAATGCAGGCGCGTGTGTCAACAAACCGCAAATGTAACTATATGCTGTGTCGCTTAGAAGCAACTCATCATCAGGATTGTAGAATTGGTTCTCCTTATCTTTGAAAATATGCTGATGAAAGTGCATTCCATTCCCAGCTTCGCCATACAATGGTTTCGGCAGGAAGGTAGCGGTATAGCCATAATCATGACAAACATTCTTAACAAAATATTTGACCATCATCATCGCATCAGCCGATTTAAGAGTGGGGAGCATCGGAGTTTCAATCTCGCACTGTCCGGCGCCACCTACTTCATGATGATGGTATTTGATCGGCACACCAGCATCTTCGAGCATAATTGTGACATTATTGCGAATATCGAACAGATGATCATATGGTGAAGCAGCATGGTATCCACCGTGATGTTTCAAGAAATAGGAGGTTTCTTCTTCATCTGGCTGGAAATTTATCTCTGGGGAGTGCATCTGATACCCCATACCATAAGGGTTCTCAAAGAAACTTACCTTGTCGAAAATGTAAAATTCCAACTCTGGTCCCCAAATCGCTGAATCTGCAATACCAAGTCCATCCATATACTGCTCAGCACGCTGCACAATCTGGCGCGGGTCTTGTGAAAACAACTTCTTCGACCCCGCTTCATGTGTGCAACAGATGAAACTCAACAAGGGCTGCTCAGAGAATGGGTCCATAAATCCTGTGGCCAGATCAGGGATCAAGACCATATCGCCAGAATCAACACTCTTAAGACCAACGCTCGAGCCATCAAAGCCCACTCCCCGCTCCATCATTTCTGTATTGAAATCTTTGGCTGAGATAGTCACACGATGCCATCGGCCATTCAGGTCAGCAAATTTAAGATCAATCATGCGAATATCATGATCGGCTATAAATTTAAGAGCATCTTTCAATTCTTGAAACATGAATTACTCCTTTAAATATGTAGGTGATAGAATAAAATATTGGTTAAGATAATCTTACAACATTTTCAATCTTTTGGGTATCATACACATCAAATATCGAAACAATAATAATACTTTCCACAATCATGTATTTGGGAACCAACTGAAAAAAGGAGTGGGATCAATGAAAAAAGGAAAACTGACAGCCATACTTGTTGGCTGCGGAGGCATCAGTGAAGCCTGGCTCACAGCAAACCAGACTATCGATGAATTGAAAATTGTAGGACTGATCGATCTGAATCTCTCTGCCACACAACAGCGTAAAGAAGAGTATGGTCTCGCTGAAGCCTATACCGGCACCAACATAAAAGTTGCTATTGATACCGTTCGCCCGGATCTCGTTTTTGACTGCACTGTGCCTGGAGCCCATATGAGTATAGCAACTACCGCCATGGAAATGGGCTGCAACGTCTTTGGCGAAAAACCCCTCGCAGATTCTCTCGACAATGCCCGAAAAATAGTGGAAACCATGCAAAAAACTGGCCGCATTCACGCTGTCATGCAGAATCGCCGCTACTTAGCTGGTTCTCGCCGTATGCAGGCATTCCTCAAGAATGGTGTGGTCGGCGCATTGACCACCTTGAATGCTGATTTCTACCTCGGCGCTCACTTTGGGGGCTTTCGTGATCACATGGAGCACGTGCTGCTCCTCGACATGGCTATCCACACTCTTGACCTTGGACGTATGCTGGTCAATGCAAATCCGGTCTCCGTCTACTGTAAAGAATGGAATCCAACAGGCTCCTGGTATGACCATGACGCTTCAGCAATCGCCATTTTTGAGTTCGATAACGGAGTTGTTTTCACTTACAGGGGCTCTTGGTGTGCTGAAGGGCTAAATACCAGTTGGGAATCTAATTGGCGGGCCATCGGAACCAAAGGCTCCGTGCTGTGGGATGGCAACGATGAATTCAAGATCGAAACTGTCAAAACTACAGGTGGTTTCATCTCAGCATTAGAAATGAAGGACATGCCTCCTATGACAGAAGGCACGATTATCGGTGGACACAATGGTGCAATCCGATCTTTCGTACTTGCCATGCTCAATGCCGAAAACCCTGAAACAATCGCCACAGATAACTTCAAGAGCCTCGCCATGGTAATGGCAGCCATCGAAAGTGCAGAGACCGGACAACCTGTCAAAATTCAAACATTGGAGTAACCTTGATAGTAAAACAACTCGGAAGACATTCACACCTTCCGAGTTGTTGTTTTTAAGACAAATATTTTATGATGATTCAGGCAATGTGAATTCCATATTGGTTTTCGGAGTTTCATCTGTTTTTGACAAAAGCTCTTCTTCAATTTTAGATGGATGATTTGCCCGATAACTCTTCCACCAATCTACGCACCACAGGATGATGGCACCCAGTCCGAAGAAAGTCACAACAAGAGCGATAAACCAGCCTAAAACTGGCAGAGCCCGAACCACAGCGTACAACGCCACACCGATCAATAAAGCCAGCCAGCCACGCCCAACAGTTTCGTCCTCTTTCGGCTGCAAGATCACACGACCCAGCCAGAAGGCAACCACCAGTTTACTGATGTAATGTACCGACACATTGAAAGCTGTATAAACAATCGTCAGTGCTGAGAAACCAAGCCCACCAACAACAGTACCCAATGTTCCGAAGCTGAGCAGCCCAATCAACAAAGCAGCAATTACGATCACCAGGAAAATAATAAAGGCCGCCAGATAACCAGTAAACACGCCCAAAGCACCATAGCCCAGTGAAGTCCAGGGTTGAATCACCATTTTTTGAACTGTCTCTTCAAAAGGTTTGCGGCATAACCACATCAACAAAGCACCCAGCATACACAAGGCAATGAAACGGGCAGCATTTCGGCGCAACCAACGCCAAACAATGCGAACACCACCATCCTCTCTCTGATTATCCACGCCTCCATTTGCATCAGCCTCATCTTCCGCAGATGGTACGGGAGTCTGCAAAATCACTCTGCCATCAGGGACATTTTCAAATTCAGGCACCATCATCATTGCCGCAATCACTGTCAGATCACCGGCAATTTGAGCAGAATCTTCAATATTCAACCCGCCTTTCAAAGCCCGTGGTGGGTTTTCCAACCCTGGAAAACTGAAACTGGTGTATGGCATCGCGTCGTGTGATTCTGGATCGGAAATTTCAACAACCATATTTTTACCAACAACACCGCTCACTTCAACGGCCTCTGCCGAAACCTTCAAATCATCTGCAACCGCACCGGAAAAGTCTATCTGATAACCGCCAAAATAAACACTCCGGTCTATCTTTGCTTCTTCCGCAATCTCCAGACTATAACCACCTACATAAAGATTACCCTGCGAAACGGCACCATCGTCAAAAATAAAATTAGCCGCACCCCCAAAGACAGATCCACCGACCATGCCTTCTACTATCACCTCGGCTGCACCAGCAAACAAGTTGCCGCCGATAACTGCGTCCTTCCCAATCACAACCGTCTGTGCGAAGGCAAACAGGTCTCCTTCAATGATGCCGTTTACTTCGATGCGGCCTGCTGTAGCGATTACATTGCCGTTCACCCGACCATTAATCTCCACTTCTTCATCTGAAATCAAGAGGTCGTCATCGATTACCGTATCTTCATCCACAGTTCCATCATCAGGTATCTCCGCAGCTTGCACAGGAAGCACCGCTACAAATAGAAAACTTAAAACAAATATCAATGAAAACCAGCTAACTTTCCTCGACCAAGAATTCTTCATATTCTTCCTCCAATAGTTTAATCCATGTCCCTGTTCATCCAAATTATGAAGCCCCCAGGGAAACAATAAGCTCTACTATTATAGTACGTGAGTTAGCTCCAAAAGTTTCATGTACCTATCGGTTCTGTGAGGTGATTTTTTATCCATGCGCCCATAAGTGATGGGAGATTCCAGTGTTTAATAAATTGCATTCTCAGGCTCGCGCAAGAACAATTCCTCACCAAATCCGCAAAGGTGAGGAATTAGGGATGCACTTTGGTGAGGGGTTGAAAGCACTATCCGATCCCCTGATTACTGAGTAGAAGGCACCTTTTCCGCCTGTGTAACTAACCATTTCACCGATTCAGGGATATTGATATTCTCACTCAGTCTCGCCGCAGCGACAATCGGCAGCCAACGTTTATATTCATCCTCACCACCAGGGCGAAGAGAAAAATAACGGTGGATATAAGAGTTATGAAAACCCCGCGCGATAAGTTTTTCCAAGGAGTTCTGAATTTTATTGGTTTCTAATGCTTCGATCACGAGAATCGTAGTCCGGGCAAGATCAGCAAGCGGATTTCCGAGTGAAACATCTACCCAGTCAATAATAATTGCATCTTTCTTCCCAATAATAATATTGCCGGGATGGAAGTCACCATGGCACAACCTGCTTCCTTCTGGCATACTTTCGAGCGCAGCCAATGTTCTATCCCGCAAATCATCTGAAAGTGATTCGGCACGATTAATTTTTTCTGTCAATCTTTCTCGCTGGCCAGGAAGTTCAGCATGGAGCGTATTTGCGTGCATTTCTGCCTGGAGCCCTGCCAACTGTCTGGCATAATGATGAACACGCCATAGTTTAAGTGGTAACATTTCTTCCATCGTAAAACCATCTATACGCTGGTAGATCAATCCGGTTCTATCCTTTATGCGAATGATCTCGCCTACAAGTGGCACAGTCAGACCGCTGGCATGAACCGCCTGCGCAATTCGTTGCTCATATTCAATGTTTTTAAACTCATACCAGTCATAGAAAAGTTTCAGTACTTGTTTGTTCCCCCAGGCATAAACTTCTGCTGTGCGACCGTATGCAATCGGTTTATCAAGGGTTATATTAATTTCGTTCATAACGTCATCTAATTCTGGCAGGTGTCCAAACGGGTCTCCCCTGGAAATAAGGTAAGATCATCACATGAGAATTGTATACCAGACCAATAACTACCACTTCTCAATAACAGGAACAAAAATGACATTTTTGAACAAAGTCCGTTTTGGCTGTGCCAGAATATAGGCAATAATATCTGCTACTTCTTCTGGCTTAATCAACCCGGCTTTGTCATAAGGATAAGGAAAATCATCATTCCATAGCGGCGTATCAATACCACCTGGACAAAGAGAGGTTACCAGTACCCCATCACGTCTAACCATCTTTCCCAGGGCTTCTGAAAAGGCAACGACGCCATGTTTCGATGTGCCGTATAGACCATCACCGCCCTTGTCAGAGATGTCGACACCAGCAATAGAGGCTACATTCACAATATGTCCTCCACCGTTTTTCTGCATTGATGGCAGCGCCGCATAGGTACAATACATGGTGCCTTTCAGATTCGTGTCAATAATGCGATCAATCATGGCGAAATCAATTGGCCGGCCGCCGGTGGTAACACCCGCGTTATTCACCAACACGTCAATCTTTCCATAACTCTCAAGTATTGCTGCGAAAGTCTTCTCTACTTGCTCAGAATCTGAGACATCGGTGGGATAGGGAGTTATTTTTCCCTCAGCCTCCATCGCCAGCGCGTCCAATTTTTTTACGTTGCGCGCCAGAGCACACACTGTATATCCTTCACTGGCAAATCGCAGCGCAGCTGCTCTCCCAACGCCAGTACTTGCTCCAGTAATCACCATTACTTTCTCATTCATAACTGTCTCCTTCTGCTTTTGAATGCTTTCTTACATTGCGGACCACCCACCAGATCAAGCTAACAGGGGTTGGATAAGATCTACCCAATGACTTTATTATAGTCAAAGACAGTAACTTCCGCAAAATATTTCAGGGCATGTACGAAAAAACAATGGGAAGCTGAGTATAATAGGCAATGTAAGAAATATCTGAAACTCATCTACCTGCAATATTTCTTATTTTCTGTTTCTTTCATCAGTAGAAAATTAACGAGGCTATTATGGAGAAAAATTCTGAAGTTAAATTCCATCAGACGATGCAAAAAGAATGGGCTATTAAAGCTGAGAAGGCTTACGCATTGGGATTTGAGTACGAAAAAATTTACCATGGTTGTGGGCAGGCTGTTCTGGCAGCAGTAATGGATACGCTGGATAGTTTCGATGAAAGTGCTTTCAATGCGGCCACAAATTTCTCTGGCGGGCTTGGACTTGATGGGAAATCAACATGTTCAGCGCTATTAGGGGGTGCAATGGTTTTTGGGTTGCTGTATCCGCGAGACCATGCAAACTTTGCCGGAGCAAGAGAAACAAAGTATCGCAGCTTTGATATGACTCAACGCCTGATTGCAAAGTTCGAGGAGCGTTACAAATCAATCATCTGCCACGATATCCACACGATACGCATGGGCCGTCCCTTTGATTTGCGATCTTCAGAGCAAAGAGTGTTATTTGAGGAAGCAGGAGCCCATTTGGAGGAGTGCACGGAAACCGTCGCACTGGCTGCTAAATGGACTATTGAAATTATCGGAGAAGAATTCATTAAGGACGAGTTGATTCATCACAGTGAAACCGAAAAAGAATAAATTCTTTTGTGTCTGATCTGAAATTAAATTTAAATGCGAATGATTCGTATTATCTTGTAAAACCTGATCAATGCCTCTAACTTTTAACATTGCGAGCCAGATCATACACTGCATATCTTTCGCAGGCAAACACTGCCCCCCATCGCCCCATCCTATCGAAGCGGTGCTAACAAAAAAAATTAGGAATCCCACACACAAACTTGATTGCGGCCAGCTTTTTTTGCTTCGTAAAGAGCCTGGTCAACGCATCGCAGAATCTCATCCAGAAGAATAGTGCTGGGAGAAACCACACTGGCCACGCCAAAGCTAGCCTCAACAACAAGGGAATGCCCCTCATACTCAATATGGAGTTTCTGAATAGCTGTGAGTAACCTGTGTGCTATATTGAGCGCCGCCGTAGAATCGGTTTGCGGCAGAAGGAAGATGAACTCATCACCGCCAAAACGGCTCATACTATCTGATTGCCGCAGCACCTCTTCACATACTTTCACCACATCTCTCAGTACTAGATCCCCGGCTGCATGACCGTAGGTGTCATTGATTCGCTTTAAATAGTCAATATCCATCATGATCAGTGACATTGACCCTCCATACCGTTGAAGACGGTAAAGTTCCTCCGCCGCCAATTTATTAAAATGGCGGCGGTTATATATCCCGGTCAAACTATCTCGTGTGGCAAATTCCTCAAGTTGTTCAAGAAGCTGCTTCATTTGTGTGTAGTCATGAATGACAATAATTTTTCCCGCTTCCCTTTTACGCCTATCACGCAAAAGAGATGGTGTACATTGGTAGTGATAGATTGTGCCGGCGATGTCCACCGAAAATTCTACGGATTGAAACGAGTTATCTTTGATCATTTCCAATAAAGCCGGATAAGCAGCCAGCGCATCAAAGGCAGAAAATCCGACCGAGGACTTGGACATATGAGGAAGCATTTCTAAAAGATGGGAGTTGAAATCGATGATTTGATCGTGGGTATCAATAACCAGCACCCCGTCATTCATACTTTCAAAAATGACGTCACGTGCCAGTGGAACAATATCAAACAAACGAACCTTTAGAAACCCAAACGAAAATACCACCCCGCTCAGGCTCATACTAATCGGAGATAAGTCCAGGTTGTAAGGTGTCAGCCCAAAGGAATAAATTGCCATTCCAATCAGGGGAATTAGAGAGCCCGTCAGTAATATAGCAGCTTGTTTTCGAAAAGCAGGAGTTGCCCGGAACATTTTTAAGCTAAAAAGAAGTGTGCTGCCAGCCAGGCATAAACTGAGATAAACTAAACCCAGCCATGCGACAATTCCTCTATCGTAAATAAAAGTTGGGAAGGGACCTGTTATATTTATCCGAGGGTTTAGATGAAAAAGATTTCCGTTCCCCAATGTCATAGCAGAAAAAAGGAAAAATGTAGAAATGATAGAGAGCACAGCTATCCGCCTCGGTGTAATGAATTTCTCTTTGCCAGTCATACATAGCGAAAATAAAAGCCAGGCTGGCGTTACTACCCAGATTCCCAAATGCTGGAATCGTACCCAAAACATAATTTCAGACAGCACATTGCTGGAGATTTCCATTGCATAACCGAAGCTATAAATAATTCCCCCCAGCATAGAAATGCAAAAATAGATCGCCGGTAAACCAACCACGCGTCTTCTTCTCCATGCGACAACAGCTAAAATAAGCCCTGTGATAGCTGCAGCAAATAAAACTATAATAATGAATAATCTTTCGTTAGCCAATACCAAAGCTCCGAAACCTTCAGATAGTTACACAAGGATATTTCTTATAAACCCAAATAGAAGTGATTCTGTACTTGTCAAAAACGATAGATAAGCCCACCGAGTTCATAAAGTCCCATCCGCATTTATTTATTATACTGGCACGCTTGGAAAATACAAGCACATTAATGGTTTTTATTGCACGCTCGCTTTTTCATCTCTGCTGAATCTGGGATACAATAGCAGGATACTTTCTAATTTGGAGATGCTCTTGTCAACCATTCTTGCTACCCTTGACGTAATGCTACCGGTATTTCTGGCAATTGGACTGGCTGTTCTCTTTGCCAAATTCATCAAAGTTGAGGCCCGCACCCTCTCACAGAGTGTAATCTATCTATTTGGCCCCGCCCTGATCCTCAACTCTTTGCTCAGCACAGAAATTGATCCAAGTGCCCTCGGCAGCATCCTGATGATGAGCCTGGTTTCCACGCTTGTCCTGGTTGGAATCGGCTGGGGTATTGCCAAAGTCTTGAAATTACCTCATCCCATGGCTAGCACCGTTATGTTGGCAATGAGTCTGGGAAACACCGGTTCGGTGGGGCTGCCGTTGGCTGCGTTTGCCTTTGGAGCACAGGGCATGCAGTATGCGGCTGTCTTCTATGTCACCACAACCATCTTTGCCAATATCCTGGGTGTTTATATTCCTTCCAGTGCACACTCTGCTTTTAAAGACACAATGAAACGTATTCTGAAAGTTCCCATGATCTATGCAGCCATTATCGGCATCGTCTTGAATTTAATGGGGGTTCGAATGCCCGTCTTTTTAGAACGCACCACCAATCTACTGGGCTATGCCGCTATAGCAGTTGGGATCGCTTTCATGGGTGTACGGCTTGCCAATATGAAATTGGTTGGCAAATTAAAACCTATCCTGATCGTAAGCGCTGCCCGTGTGATGCTCACGCCACTGGTGGGCTGGTTGACGGCGTTGATGCTCAATGTCAATGGGCTCGCTCGCGATGTCAGCATTTTACAGATCAGCGTGCCGGCAGCCCTCTTTACTGCAATGTTCAGTGAAGAGTTCGGCGGCGATTCTGAACTGGCTTCCGGTATTATCCTGCTCTCCTCTCTGTTGAGCTTAATCACTCTGAGCCTCCTCATCACCCTCATGATCGGTTAAGAATGGAAACCAGAAGCAATATTCGGATTCAGGGTTTGATCCGCGCGGCAGAGAGATTCCATCATCAGGTCAACTTTGAAGCAGCGCAAGAAAAGGCAGATGAAAACCGATTGCGCAGGGAATTAACCCTTCTCTGCGGAGAATTAGACTCCATACTGGATAAAAACAGGATTCAGCCTGGCAATTTGCCCGCACAATCCAGAAGAGCTGCATTATGGTTTTTCTTCTTGAGAAGAGAAGATCATCTCTCTGCCCACCTCAAATCTACGCAGCAAATCCAATTCGATTGTAACAAACGCTACCGTTCCCTCAATAATGCGCCACTAATCAAGTTCTACAACTCCAACATCCTTTATCAAGTCAAACATAGAGACCATTCCTTC
Source organism: uncultured Anaerolineaceae bacterium (assembly GCA_964595925.1). Classification (GTDB taxonomy): domain Bacteria; phylum Chloroflexota; class Anaerolineae; order Anaerolineales; family Anaerolineaceae; genus SpSt-1165. The sequence continues at coordinate 21,119 of CAZQSG010000014.1, forward strand.
GAATTCATACTCCACGAAGGTTATCTGAATGCACCCAAAGAAATTCAATCTTTATTGATCTCGCTGCCGGGGCGTAAACGGATGAGTAAGAAAACCAGGTCCATTCTGCGAGAACACTCACACAGCGAACAATTTCGAAAAATTCAAATCCAACTCAATCAACATAGCATAGCCCTCTATCGTGAATCTGATGCAATTGGCCGTTTTTATCACCTAAAAGAAGCGTTTGAACGAGTAAATTCTGCCTATTTCAAAGGGCAGCACAGCTTGCCTCATCTCTGCTGGAGTACCCGAGTAACCCGCCGTAAGTTCGGTCATTACAATCCAACTACCGATAGCATTCAGCTCAGCCGAACACTTGATGGGAAGAATATCCCCGAATATGTGATTGATTTTGTTCTCTACCATGAACTTTTACACCGTGATCTGGGATTTCTTGAGAAAAATGGACGTCAATATGCTCATCGCACAGAATTTCGTCAACGGGAACTGACATTTTCCCAATACGAAAAAGCACAGACTTTTTTGGACAGATTGGCATCAATTCTTAAATAGTGAGGTTCACTTTTATGGAGTGATCATTGCCTTTCACATTTGCCAGATTTTCCCCTTATATTTCTTACCTTCAGCGAAAAATGTGTTAAAACTATAGTTAAGAAAACACCTTACACTTTTTAGAAGTACGCCGTTATCAGGCTACCCTGTAACAACAAGAGGAGTTCAAAATGGAATATATAAATTTAGGAAGCACAGGTGTAAAAGTATCTGAGCTTTGTTTTGGAACCATGTCCTTTGGTGGAGATGCTGATGAAGCAACCTCAATCGCCATGTTCAAACGCTGCCGTGACGCAGGCATCAATTTCTTCGACTGCGCCAATGTCTACCAACATGGCCTCTCAGAAGAAATTCTCGGCAAATGCATCAGAGGCAGCCGGAAGGATCTGGTCATCACCAGTAAATTCCGCTTTCCGATGGGAGAGGGCCCTAATCAGAGTGGCGGCTCACGTAAACACATTCTGAATTCCATCGAAGACACCCTCAACCGCCTTGATACAGATTACCTTGATCTCTATTTCATCCACCGCTTTGACGAAGAAACACCGCTTGAAGAGACCTTGCGTGCCCTCGATGATCTCGTTAACGCAGGAATGATCCTCTATCCTGCCGTTTCCAACTTTGCAGCCTGGCAAATCGCGAAAGCACTGGGCCTCTCTACCCTGCATGAATGGGCTAAATTCGTATGCGTACAGCCTATGTACAACCTGCTCAAACGTCAGGCTGAAGTTGAATTATTACCAATGGCACAATCTGAAGGATTGGGTGTAATTCCATATAGTCCGATGGCTGGTGGATATCTCAGCGGCAAATATTCTAAGGACAACTGGCCCAAAAGCGGACGGATTGTCTCCAACAAAATGTACTCAACCCGCTATGGAATTGATTGGATGCTTGATGCCGTCACAACCTTTACTGCCAAAGCTGATGAACTAAATATTCATCCTGCCAGCCTGGCTGTGGCCTGGGTTGCCGCGCATCCTGCTGTTACTGCTCCCATCATCGGCGCTCGCAACTTGAAACAGCTGGAAGCTTCCCTGGCCTCTATTGAAATCAACATGACACCAGAACTGCGCAAAGAGTTATCTTCTTTGACCCCTGAACCTGCTTCTGCAACCGACCGCAATGAAGAAAAATCGACCTTCAACTACAGCGCAAAATTGCAAAAATAGTAAATCGCTTGTTCCCCCAATTAATCTAAAAAGGAAGAATCAATGACTGAATCACAAGGTAATATGATCGACCGGTATCAAATTGTATCAGAACTCGGTTCGGGAGGTATGGCAACTGTTTATAAAGCTTTCGATACCCGCCTTGAAAGGTATATCGCTCTTAAATTAATTACCAACACCCAGCAAAACTCTGGAACGTTTCTCAAACGTTTTAAACGCGAGGCGGTTTCATTGGCGAAGCTCTCACACCCCAATATCGTGAAAGTGCATGATTATGGGGAGTCGCAGGGCCGTCCATATATTGTGATGGAATATCTGCCCAACGGAACACTAAAAAAATTCATGGGACAACCCCTCAAGTATCAACAAGCTGCAAAACTATTACTCCCTATTGCCGAGGCTCTGGGGTATGCTCATGAACAGGGAATCATCCATCGTGACATCAAACCAGCAAACATCCTGCTTACATCACAAGATATCCCCATGGTCTCTGATTTCGGCATCGCCAAGGTCCTCGCAGGAGACACAGGAGAACAACTTACACAAGTAGGCACTGGCATCGGAACCCCGACATATATGTCCCCCGAACAGGGTCAGGGAAAAGAAATCGATGCCCGTACCGATGTCTACGCGCTTGGCGTTGTCTTTTACGAAATGATCACCGGGAAAAAGCCTTACGAAGCACCAACCCCCACCGGTATCTTCTGGAAACAAATGACAGAACCATTACCAGATCCAAAGCTGATCGTACCAGACCTTCCCAATGAAGTTGTGGCTTTCCTGAAGAAAGCACTTGCTGTTGATGTGAATAAGCGGGTTCAATCCATGAAAGAATTCTCTTCTTCACTCACCCAGTTTTCCAAAGAGCAGGCTCCGAAAAGCAGAACAGAATCCCCGATTCCCCCCGTTGAAACCCGTACACAAACAATAACAAACGTTGGTACTCAATCAGAAGAACTTTCTTTTCCCCAGAAAATCAGCACGCCTGTTCTAAATTCGCATTATGACAGCGTACAAAACCTTCCTCCTGGCTCCCCAATGACTGACAAACCAAAGAAAAAGAAAACATGGATTATCTTCGCCGTTCTTGGTGCTTTACTGGTACTTGGAGGGCTCTGCGTAGGCAGCATTATTTTAATCGCTAATCTGAGCGGGAATGATGAGCCAACAGACATTCCAACAACAGTCGCAGTCAATCCCCAGATTTTAGAGGAAGAAGAGGAAGAGGCTCCACAGCCAACAGCCACACAGACGCCTGAAACAAATCAGAATGAGGCTTTCTCAGAAGATATGAAAGCCTGTATAGAAAATGCAGGATCAGGGAATTATCTCATCAAAGATGGTTATATTCCACTCTTTTGTGACACCTTTGACACCAACCGTAATCATTGGGTTTTGGGGAATACCAGCAATGATTTCATCGACGGCAATGTTTCAATGCAAAATGGCTTATTCCACATTGAAATGACAGCTAAAGAAGGATGGTCTCAGTATTGGACTTGGCCATACAATCCTAAGGCAGAAGATAAACTTCTGGCGGGTCATTTTGTGATGGAATATAAAATCCGTAAAGTGGAAGGGACTTCTGAAAGTTTTATCGGGGTTGACTACCAGGAAATTGATACCGGGGAATATTACAGCATGACTGTCTATGAAAACTCCGACTTGCTCACTCTTGAATATTATGATGGTGAGGCTTATTCCACGATTGAAGAAGTACATCTCACCAATTGGTTTGAAAATGATTGGAATCATATGGTTATAACAGCAGACAGCCCCTCACATTCCACACTCGCAAATAATGATTTACTGATCACAGATAATAATCTCATCACAGGCCCAGGATATATTTCAATCTGGGTTGGCGTTGTAAATCCCGGTGATTCAGTCATTTACGAAATTGATGACATGGTTATCTATCGCATAGAAAATTAAAAACCGCTTTATTCTAAACTCCGGTTTTGAAAGTGCTGTTCGCATTTTCAAAACCGGATATACATTTTTGCATCCCAGAAATATTTGATGAAACATCTTATAATTAGGAGGTTCTCATAAGAATCAAGGAGTTAGTCCATGCAAACTATAAACGAATTACAGTTGCGTGAAAAATTAGGTATCCCTTCAGATGCCCGGCAGATTATCCTCTTTTCAGAATCCAGTCACTGGGATCCGAACTGGCTTCAAACATCTGAAGAGTATTACACTAATTTTATTCAATCCAATCTTGATCAAGCAATAAACCTGCTGGAAAAAACACCTCACCGCAAGTATTCGGTAGAATGCGTCTTCTTCCTCAAAATGTATTGGGACAGGAATCCGCAAAAACATGAGCAAATTCGAAGGCTGATGAATAACGGCCAATTGTGGATGACCAGCAGCGGTGTAACAACAGCCGACACACTCCTTCCCACAGAAGAAGCCTTAATGCGCGAATTTCTTATTGGCCAGGAATGGCTTCGAGAAATTGGGGTATCTCAAGAACCAGAAACTGTTTATTTTACAGACAGCTTTGGATGCACTCCGTTTTTACCAACTCTCTTAAATGCCGCTGGTTTCACACGGACAGCATTTACCCGGATTGATGGGATGTATTTTGCTGGCTGTGATTTTGAATCCGCAAAGAATTTTCCGCGCGTTGGATCCAGCGCAGAATTACTAAGAGAAACATTGAAAACACAGGACTTCATCTGGCGCGACACAAATGGGGCAGAGCTTCTGTGTCACTGGAATGCTTTTAATTATGGACAGGGAGATATGCTCGCTGCCCGTGGTATTACACGGATGTATATGATGCCTTACTTCATCAATGATAGCTCGCACCGCAATGTACGCAATAAAATCAATCAATTCATCAAAAAGCTGTCTCCCCTTGCCAAAACACCCTATCTGTTCTGTCCGATTGGCTTCGACTTCGTCGCACCTATTGACCCGTTGATTAATGTATTAGATCAATATAATAAACGTGAATATGAGAAAACTGGCATTTGGGCCCTAAACGCCACCCTTGATGACTACCTTGATTTGGTTAACTGCTATCGGGAGCAGCTCCCGGTTGTGGAAGCTCTTGATCCAAACCCCTACTGGACAGGGTTTTACTCATCTCGTCCTTATTTGAAAAAAATTGCTCACCAGGCAGCAGACCAACTCGTGCTGGCTGAACGATTGGCTATCATTCAGGAAAATCATGAAATCAATCAGACACTAAAAGAACTTTGGTGGAAAACCGCCTCCAGCAATCATCATGACCTGATCACCGGCACTTCACCGGATAGGGTTATGGAAGCAGAATCTTACCCATGGCTGGAACAAGTGCTCATAGAAACAAATGAACTCAATCAAGTTAATCCTTCACAGGAAAAAGAACTTGTTCCAGTGTCTGAGAAAATAGAATGGCATCTTGAGGAGAATTTGTTCAAAATTTCGAACAAGCATTATTCAATTGAAATTGATCCTGCAACTGGATCGTTAATTCGTAAGATCGCAGACGACAAAGTTTACCCGTTGCCAAATTCTAACGATCTGATATTATATGCTGATAGCGGTGGTCTCTGGCGAATGGGACATGAGTTCAAAGGTGGATATCTCAAAGAGATGCATCTTGCCAGTCAGGAAAAAGTCAGCTATACAATTGTTGAAAATGAAGATCACCTCATCCTGCAGCGAAAAATAAAATTAAAAGGAGAAACCATCCAGCAAAATTTAATTTTCTATGTGGATTCGCCACTCGTCTTCGGCCAGATTATTGGTCGGGCACCCGAAAAAAGCACAATCACCCTGCGCTTTTACCCTCAGCAAGCAATCGACCAACTTCGAATGGCACAGCCCGGTGGTCTCATTAACCGACAACCTCAAAAGATTTACTCACCAACCTACTGGCCCATGCAAGATTTCTGCTGTACACTTCATGACGACGAAAAAACTGGCATTGTGTTCTATACCACACAACCCACCGCAGCAGCTGTCCTGGAATCAGGAGCAATTGAATTGGTGGTACTGAGAAATGCCATCCACGAAACAGCATTCGGTTTTTTAGGAATCCCCGCCAATCCTGCGAAAGGATTTGAAAAACAGACCTGCACTTTTGAATACGCCTTCGATATTACGGATTCTACTGCCGTTGATGAAAAGAAAATGATTCGAAATGTCAATCGGATTAAGGCCAAATTCCTCAAGCAAAGCCCTTCTGAACCAGCCATGCAAGCCATTGCTGATCAGATTCAGATCAATTCCAAATCCGCAATTAAAGTGATGGCCTTCAAACCCGCCCACCGCGGTGAAGGATTCATCCTTCGCTTAAGGGTCTATCAACCTTGTGACGAACCAATCAGCATTGGGTTTAAGGACATCCTGCCCATCAAAGCTTTTCTCTGTGACGCCAGAGAACGAGATATTCATGAACTAGCTATCAGTAATAAAATGATACAGATTCAAGAAGGGAAGCCCATCATTACTATTCGAGTACTTCCTGATTCACCCGCTTAACTTTTTCTTCAACAAATAAAAATGTGGAATAAAAAAAGCATTGATCCTTCACGATCAATGCTTTTTTTACAACTCTCAGATAAATTCCTCGTATTTAATCCTGGAAGCAAGAAAATCAAAAGATATTAACTATTGGAGGAAATTATGGAAAACCGTCCCGGTCCAGGATGCTTAACTGGGCTTATTAAATTATTCTTCGTAGATAAACTCTACCATTGGCTGCAACGAACTATTGGCTTTAAGCAGGGCGGTTGTTTAGGCTGCGGCTGTGGCACCATTCTATTCATCCTTTTCATCATCCTCTCAATCTCAATCCTGACAGGTACAAACTGGTTTGAATTTGGATTCTAATACTAAATCAAGACACCTGCTACGATAATTATCTTGATTTATAATAAAACTCAGTTCAGTTGACTGACTTTTATTCAATAACTATCAATAGCAACAATTGAAACTCAGCGCAGCTGCGCTGAGTTTCAATTCTATTTAAGAGCGTTATCGTGTAAAATTATGAGCTGAGGTAACTGTATGGCCAATATGCCCCTGACATTCTTCAACTGGCTCTTAGCGTTCACACCTGTTTTGATCATCCTGATCTTGATGTTGTGGCGCCGATGGGGCGGCAGCAAAGCAGGGGCTGTAGCATTTCTGATCACAACTCTTATCGCCTGGCTCCGTTTTGGCGCTCCTTTGGAACTTTTGGCCTATGCTCAAGCGAAAGCAATTTTGCTCGCGCTTGATGTCCTCTGGATCATTTGGAATGCATTGTTCCTTTTTCACCTGACGCGAGAAGCAGGCGCTATTGAAAAAATCGGGAACGCCCTCAGCTCTCTCACTACCAACCGCACCATGCAGGGTTTGATTCTTGGTTGGATATTTCCTTCATTTTTGCAGGGTCTTGGGGGCTTTGGGGTACCTGTTGCGATCAGCGCACCGTTGCTGGTTGGTGTGGGCTTCACCCCCATTCAAGCTGTCATTATGGCTTCCATCGGGCATGGATGGGCGGTCACCTTTGGCTCACTGGCATCTTCCTTTCAAACACTGATTGCCGTAACCGGCTTGCCCGGGGAAATGCTGGCTCCGTTTTCGCTTCTATTACTTGGTGTGGCCTGTTATGTTTGCGGTCTCCTTGTTGCCTTCCTTGCTGGCGGGTTGCAGGGTGTGAAACGAACGTTACTCCCGATTCTCGTTTTAGGCACCGCAATGGCCGTCACGCAATACCTGGTCGCCAATTTCATCATCTGGACACTCGGTGTCACCGTAGCTGGAATTGTCGGGCTGGTTGTGAGCGTGCTTATCACCCGTACGAAGAAGTCCAATAATACTTCAGCCCAACAGGAACCCCCTGCATCGCTGCTGCGCTCCTTCTCGTCTTACATCATCCTTGTTTTGATAGCATTCACTATCAACCTTATCCCCCCTTTAAAAGAATTTCTCAATCAGGTTCAGTTCACCCTTCCCTTTCCAGAACTGCAAACAGCTTATGGCTGGATTGTTCCCGCAGGTACAGGACGTGTGATAAAAATATTTTCTCACCCTGGATCAATCCTGCTCTATTCCAGTCTGATCTCATTCTTCCTTTTTCAAAAAATGGGGCTTTACAAACATGGAGCTTTAAAACATATCGGTGGGCGTGTGCTAAAAGCCGCAATCAAATCGAGCACAGGTATCATTCTCATGGTCTCCGTGTCCATCATCATGGCAGATAGCGGAATGACCTACCTGCTTGCACAAGGGCTCAGTCAGAGTGTAAGCGCCTTATTCTATCCGATCATCTCACCATTTATCGCTGTTCTGGGAGCCTTTATCACTGGCTCCAACAACAATGCTAACGTCCTCTTTGCTGTCCTGCAAATGGAAACTGCTCAAATGCTAAATCTCAGTGTTCCCCTGATTCTTGCGGCACAAACCGCTGGAGGAGCATTAGGCAGCGTGCTGGCTCCAGCCAAAGTCATCGTTGGTTGTTCCACTGTAGGTTTAAGCGGTCAGGAAGGCAAGGTGATGCAGCGTATGCTGGGAATTGGACTTATTCCTGTTGCCGTTGTTGCACTTTTAGCGTTTGTGATTCAATTAATTATCTGAATTTCCTGTTTTCAAGGAGAAATAAAATGACTCAAAAATCAGAGTCCTTAAAAAAGAAACCTGCATCAATCACCACAACGCTTGTCTTATTAGCACTCCTCATCAGTTTGCCATTCGCAATCTATTTCTCACAGCAAAGAGATCAACTTATGATTGCTAATGTCTTATATACGGTATCACTTTTCAATATTGCCGCTATTGCCTGGTTAAGCTAAAAGAAACTTTTTTTCATTATTCTGCTACATTAATTTTTGCAATCGGCAGCACGTCCGCAGGCACCGTTGGAAAACCCGTTTGATCCTGCTCATATAATATCCAATCACGCTCAATCCCCATCGCCTGATATGCCAACCAGATATTGGCCATAACAATTCCAGCATCATGCATCGCGTATATGTTGCGGGATTTCTGGTTGAGGACAAAAGGATATACTTGCGGAACCACAAACAAATAAAGAAAATTATTTTCGTAAACAAACCGCCAGGGTTGGGCATTAACAGCTGATGGCGCCCGGCGTGCAGCCCCCAGGATGGTCTCTAAACGATCAGGGACTGTACTCGGGTTATCAAACACGTGCATGGAGAAAAACTCCTCATAAGGCATCCGTTTTGTTCGATAGCCTGGCTTACGAAAATAATTGGCAAGATTGCGAGTCTCTGCCTTCTTCGGGTATCCATAAATTAATGTCGAACCCAACATACTGTCAGAAGGTAGTTCAAAATGTCGAATTATTGCTCGTTCACGACCGGCTGTACCTAAATAACAACTGCCAAGACCTTCTCTATACATCCTTACAACGACCTGTTGTAATTGAAAACCAATCTCAAGCAGAGGAGCAGTTCTTGTTGTGGTGTAAGGAATTAATACATGGGGTGAAGCAATAAACGCACCGTAAGGGCCTTGAGCCACCAATAAATCAACTGCTTTGATTTCATTAATCTGTAAAAAATCGATGCCATTATCCGGTATCAGCGAATGACGTTGATCAATAATATCTTGAACTTGTTTCAACCGCGAAGGAGAAAGCACGTCTGTTTTATATTGCCGCACAGAAAATCGCTTTAAAATGGCTTTGAAGAGTCGTTGATCTTCCATCTGATACCTTCTCTCTATTCAATTGCTACTGCTTACGATTGATTTCTTAATAATTATAGTCAAAAAAACAATAGAGTAGAAGCCTGAGCGAGAAGAACACTCTTCTGATTCAAAAGACAAATACATACCTTCTTGTTATCTAATATGCGTTATAAATATTGATCACAATATCAGCATAATAATATTCCACATTGGCAGGCCCATAAAATTTCAACGCTTCACGAATATTTCCGTCATAACGATTTACCAATCCAGCCAGAAAACGTGTACCGTATTCTATATTAAAATCCGGGTCATATAATTCAGCCATCGAGGGACGATTTGCAAAACACGGACCATTCGAACACATAAATTCTGCAGCCAGCCCATCCCTTGGCATCACCTGCATCAGCCCAACCGCTCCAGATTTTGAGTAGGCATCTGGATTTCCCCCGCTTTCCTGCAGCACCAACGCCGCTATCAAATCTGGTTCAAGACCATGTATCGCCGCATGCGCTGAAATCAAGGGGCACCACTGCATGATACTCTCGGGGTAATTTCCTGTAATCCTACATTCAGAGGAAACTGATTTGTCAATCACCTCTTCAGGCATGTCAACAACTTTCGCATGATCTGAATTTTCAGAGAAAGCGAGTACAGTCAAAGGGTTGAGGATATATTTGGTCAGGCTGACCAACAACAAACTGCCAATCACAATACCTATTACAAGTAAAATCCGTTTATTCACCATCACTCACCTTGCTCTACTTTCCACTCTAGAACAACTCCTTCATGATCAGTCAGAAGAAATGTAAAAGGGAAGAAGGTACTAGAATTATTGTTCTAATTATAGCTTGCGTTTTCAAATTATCAAGCGTTAAAACCTGCAATAGTGAAGAAGAATAGCGCGAAAAGCCAAATGTCTTGCAGCAAAGACCCACTCTAGCTTTCTGAAATGTTGTTAAAAATTAAACAGAAAAAGGTGACAAAGCTGTTAGAGTAAGTTATGATAAGGATAATTTCACCACACACTTTTTTTAGTGTTAGTGGAAAAATATTATCGATCAGATCACCTTAATGAGTGGAATTTCTATTAGATATCCAATAACATTTTTACTGATTCAGATGAATATTGGCATAACACAACATTATCGGAGACCTTCATGCGAATAGCCTATTTCACAGAAGTATTCCTGCCCAAAATTGATGGGGTCGTCAATACATTACTGCGGCTTTTCGATTATCTCGAGAAATCTGACCATGAAAGTATTCTGTTCGCACCCCACAGCAGTGTAAGCACTGTTTCATCCACTAGAGTTGTCACCTTCCCTTCTATTCCACTGGTCATATATCCGGGATATTACGTTTCTTTCCCCTCAACAAAAAAGATAAAAGGAATATTGGAAGAATTTCAACCTGATATTATTCATCTCATAAACCCGGTCTATTTTGATTTACGGGGTCTTAATACTGCCAAACAACTAGGCATTCCGGTTGTAGCATCCTATCAGACAGATTTTCCTGGCTATGCGTCTACTCTTGGACTCAAATTTCTTGAAGATCCAATCTGGCGATATTTTAGAAAAATCCATAACTGTGCTGAATTAAACCTTGCTCCATCAAACCCTACACGTATTCAAATGATAGAACATGGTATTGAACGAGTTCATGTCTGGAGCCGCGGTATCGACACAAACAAGTTTTCACCTCAGAAGAAAACCTCTGAAATGCGTAACCGCCTCTCTGGTGATGAACCAGACAAACCTCTGTTGATTTATGTGGGCAGACTGTCTCCCGAAAAACGTGTTGAATGGTTGAAAGCGCTTTTTGACGCCGGGCTTGATATTCGCCTGGCTCTCGTTGGTGATGGACCCATCCGCCAACTATTGGAACTTCAATTTGCCAATACCCCTTCAGTTTTCACAGGGTTTTTGCAGGGTGAAGAACTATATCAAGCTTACGCTTCAGCGGACATTTTTGTATTTCCCTCCAAGAATGAAACCCTGGGTAACGTAGTATTAGAAGCCATGGCTTCAGGCCTACCAGTAATTGCCCCTACTGAAGGCGGTCAAATCGATCACGTAATTCATGGAAAAACCGGCTTACTATTTGACGCTGATGATGTAGAGTCTCTTGTTGCTGCAGTTCGCTATCTTCTCGAGCATGATGAGGTTCGAAAACATATGGGATATGCATCACTGGAGCATTTATCAACTATCACCTGGTCAAATATATCCGATAAATTAATGACTGATTACGAGCAAACCATTCGAAATGGGCCAATAATTCATCAACTTGATCAATCACATCCGCACCCATTAATTTAACCAGACTAAACCACGACTGTAATGGGGATCAAATTATCAATTCCAATTTATCAATTTGTCCAATTCCTATACCACGGCAGTGAAAAACAGAAACAAAGCGATTAATAACACAATAACAAAAGCCATAATTAAAAGATAATATAACCCGATTGCAGATTTATTAATAAAACGTCTGCGGCGGTTTTTCCGAATATGTTTTTTATCTACCTGGCGGGCCTCAATTTCTTGAATCATTTTTTGGACATCTTTATAATCAGGTTGCTCTTCCTGAATCTCATATAAATTCTGAAGTGCCGCCTTAAAGTTTTGCGCAAAATAATGTTCCTCCGCCCATTCATACAACCGAGACAATCGATAATTGCGTCTGGCAATAGTGATCCGGCTTTGAGTCTCACTATTGTTCGGTTCCAGATGCAGGGCATCAATTAATAGATAAATTCCCTCTGCCCATTCCTCGTTTTCAATATGCTCTTCAGCCTGACGATACAACATAGAAATTCGTGACTGATCGAGATCTTTTTGTTTTCCTTTCAGAATCATCCCACATGATTGACAATAAACAGCCGTCAAGGATTGTAATTCTTTCTGGCAGTTTGGACATCGTTGGTATTGTGTAATCACGATATTATCTCACCCATCAATCGCTTTGAAAGCGCCATTAAAATATAAACAAACATTTTTTCCTTTATTATTATTTCAACCGATTATTATTTTTTGTTTTAATAAATCTTGGTAAATCATTGATTTGCCGATGCAATTCTTCAATTCTCGAAAGTTCAGAAGTTGCATTGTGCTCCTTAAAAATTTTTTCGGCAATTTCCAATTGTTTTTCTGCTTCATCTCGTTTCTGTTCCATAACCAATAATTCAACAAGGATCAACAAAGTTCTGGCCGCAGGCAAAGGCCGATTAGCCTTATGCAACATCTTGAAGCATCGCTGATAATAAAATTGAGCACGGTTATATTGTCCTCTGGTTTGTGCAATTTTACCTAACAATTGGAAAATATTAGCCTGATCATCTAATCCTACTTTGTTGCTTCCATCTTGGTTTTTCTGTTTAAAGGTGCTCACAGCCATTCGACTTGCCTTATATGCAGCCTCTACCTGGCCCAGCCCCAAAAGGGCCAGACCGGTATGTACTTGAATGGTTACTGAAGTTTCGCTTCCTCCCATTTTTTTTACCGCTTCGCGAGCGAGTTTTCCATATTTCAAGGCAGTTTCGTATTCTTCCATCTGAATATATAACTCCGTCAGATGCACATAACAAACACTGAGGTGATGCAACTGTCCAATTTGCTTTGCCTTCTTAATAGCATCGAGAATATAACCTTCAGCCTCTTCTAAATGACCAAATTCCATCTGGAGCAAACCCAAATTTGTATTTAATTCTATTAGTATCTCAACATCACCAAATTCATTTTGAAGCTGAAAACAACTCTCGAAATAATCCAGAGCTTCATTTAATTGTCCTCGTTTCCATGCAATCAATCCCAAATTATTGTATGAACGCGCCACCATAACTGTATCACCCAATTGTTCATGAAGATCTAGACTTAAACGTGTGTAACTATCTGAATGTTCCAATTCACCCTTAGAAAAATAAATACCGCCTAATCTATTATAAATAGAGGCCATTGCACGATTTTCGTTACTGCCTCGTAGCAAGGCAAGTGCATTTAATAATTGCTCTTCCGCAAATTTAACATTACCGCGCCGAAAATGTATCCACCCAATATCACTATATATTCTTGAGAGCTCAACAGGATTTTCCTGAGTGGATTCTTTCAACACCATTTCAGCAGTCCGAAGACGACTGAGGGCTTTCTCATGGTCTCCCTGACGTTCAAAAATCGCCGAAATTTTACGGTGGAGCCTGCTCTGATGATTCAGCCATTCTGAACTGCCATCTTCCAGGACAATTTCTAGAGCTGTGGCATAGTGTCGCCGTGAAGCAGAATATTCACCAATTACCATTAGAATATCCCCCAAACCTGTCTGGATATCATAAGCCTGCTCTGTAGTATATCCAACCTTACTCAACAAACTTAGGGCAGAAACAAAATGCTGACGAGCCTGCTCATTAGCGTAATCCCGCATTGCTTTTTTCCCAGCCATAATCAAATATTTTAATGCACGATCCAATTGATAACTTCGATTATAATGTTGGGCCAACATTTCTATATGGTCATCTAAACTATCTGGATTCAATGATTCTATTGCTTCAGCAACTTCTTGATGGAGCTTTTTTCTTTCCTGTGTTAATAAAGTTGAATAAATAGCATCGGAAATCAAGCCATGCCGAAATCGATACCGCTTTGAAAGGCCATAAATCACCGGTTCAATGAAATCATGATGAGTCATGTAATTTAACCCATCTGACACTTCTTTTTCAGAGTAACGCGTCAACATTTTATTAAGAATATCCACACTAAAAGGATTTCCTATCACAGAAGCAGCCTGGATAATATGGCGTTGAGTTATATTGAGACGATCAAAACGTGTCAATATCAAGGCCCCGACAGTCTCTGGCACACCCAATGACATAATTTGTGAATCCTGATTCATCTTCCAGATATCGTTTTCGTAATAAATAATGTTGTCTTCAATCAACATTCGTAAAATTTCTTCCATGTATAACGGTAAACCAGACGAAGATTGTATAATTTGATTCCGAAATTCCACAGGAAAGTCCTGCGCGGAAAGGAGGCTTTCAAACAACTTCTCGGTGTCATCCAACGCTAGAGGTTTCAATACAATCAGTA
>CAZQSG010000015.1:0-4621 GCA_964595925.1 uncultured Anaerolineaceae bacterium
ATTAGCAGAGGAGCTTTATGGTGGGCTTACTAACGAAAATGCGATTCAATTATCGCAAACATTCACAAATAATATTTGTTGTTCTTGGAACAGGAACAGCATTAATATTTCTATGGATTATTTTAAACCGAGCCTGGGTAAGTGATGATGCATATATTACTTTTCGAGTTGTTGACAACTTTCTCAATGGGTATGGTCTGCGTTGGAATATCAATGAGCGAGTTCAGGTATTTACGCATCCATTGTGGATGTTCTTGTTCAGCGGGATTTCCTTTTTTTCTGGTGAGGTCTATTTTACTTCGATCTTCACGGGGATTTTACTTTCGATGTTGACTGTAGTGATTTTGCTCCGTATAAAGAAGTTGTCAGTTGCGAATTGTATGGGGGTTCTGTTACTTGCTTTTTCAGGTGCTTTCGTAGATTATTCAACTTCTGGATTGGAAAACCCTTTAAGTCATTTATTGATTGTTAGTTTTGGATATGTTTATGTTCATGAAAAAATAAAAAACCGATTTTTCTTGCTGTCATTCCTCTGCGGCCTGGCCTGTTTTAATAGGTTGGATATGGTTTTTTTCTTTCTTCCTGCCATTGCGCAAGCATACTTCAGCATTCAAAATAAGAAAAACGCAATTTTAACTTTATTTATTGGCATGCTACCGATCATTTTATGGGAAATATTTTCATTTCTTTACTTTGGCTTCCCTTTTCCGAATACTTATTATGCAAAATTGAACCATTGGCTAAGCACAGGTGAATTGCTTCGGCAGGGTTTATTATATTTACAACATACTGCCTTGAGCGACCCCATTACTGCAATTGTTATTATTATTGGAAGTATTACGTCTCTTATTCATTGGAATCTGAAAAGGGGGATGCTTTCACTCGGTGCTTTTCTATATTTACTCTATGTTATCTCGATTGGTGGGGATTTCATGGAGGGACGCTTTCTAACTGGAATCTTCCTGGTGATGGTGATAGAGCTGGTTCTGTATGAGATTGATCGGATTCGTATGATCCATTTTGGATGGATTCTTCCTCTTTTGATTGTTTTTAATTTTTATTCAAGCGTTCCTACTTTCTTGTCCTATTCTTGGAATTTTATTGAGCCGTGGCAGGATGGAATTGTCAATGAACGAGCATTTTATTGGCCGGATACTGGATTGTTCAGGAAGGGGGGCATCCGATCCGAACCTGCACATATATGGGTGAGAAATGGGAAGGATTTGCGGGAGCAATCTAAATCGAACTTTTTGGTTGTTGAAAAAATGTCGATTGGTTTTGTTGGATATTATGCAGGCCCTAATGTTCATATTATTGATGAATTGGGGTTGGGGAGTGCTTTGACAGCTCGAATTCCTCCAAGACGAAAAGCAAATTGGCGCATTGGTCACTTTGTGCGGATTATTCCTGAAGGGTATACTGAATTTCTTTATACTGAAGATTTGGAAAAGATACAGGATGATGATACAAGGAAATTTGTGGCAGAGATCGAGAAAGTCGTTTCAGATCCATTATTATCAAAAGATAGGCTAAAGGCAATTCTTCTGTTGAATACCGGGCAGCTAAACCATTTGCTTGACCAGGTTGAATATCATTATCCAAGTCTGGTAGTTGTGCAAGACGAAGAGATAGATGTAAGGAAAAGTGGTGATGGATGGAATGCAGAAGATAATATTATTGGCTTTGACAGTGGTATGCTCGTGAATTTCAAAGAACCGCAAAATGGGAATTCCTTTGAGGCGAGTTTTGCACTTGTTCAGATGTTAGAGGTTAACTATCTTGATTTGGAAAGAGCAAACATTTGTAGACAAGTATTTATCCTTCCATCTTCAAGCCGGCTGCGAGTGTATAAGTTTTTATTGCCAGAAAAAATGGAAGACGAGATATTTTCAGCAATACATTTTATTCCTTTGCGTGAAGATCCGGAAAAAGATACAAAATTCAGCATGGGGCATTTGATAATGGACAATAGATAGAAGTTCTTGACGATAGGTGGAAAGTTGTTATACTAATAAGCGAACGTTCGCCCATTAGAGGATATCGAAATTTACATGGTGACTTTGAAAGATGTAGCCAAATTGGCTGGAGTCTCTTACCAAACTGTGTCGAAAGTATTGCATGGAACAATTTCTGTATCCAACGATACTGAGGAGAGAATATATCAGGCGATTAATATCCTGGATTATCGCCCGAATCGAGCTGCTCAGAATCTTAGAACATCAAAATCAAAAACGATAGGATACTCATGGATACCGACTAAGGCAGGGGAGTTTAATCCGATTCTCGAGTCTTTTCTTCAAGGGATGATGATTGTGGCTTCCTCATTGGGTTATGATTTATTATGCTTTCCTGGAAATCAAGATACCTCAATTACGAATAAGAAGTATCGGGACCTTTTTTATAGCAGACGAGTTGACGGGTTTATCCTTTCAAATGTAGAGACTAATGATTCAAGAATAGGTTTTTTAAGAAAAATGAACATTCCCTTTGCGGCATTTGGTTGGAGCAAGGAGGATGTAGATTATCCCGCTGTGGATATTGATGGATATGAGGGGATGCGAAGCGTTGTAGATCATCTTTATCAATCAGGGCGTCATCGAATAGCACTTCTTGCTTGGCAAGGGAATTCAAGAGTTGGGAAAAAGAGGGTGAGAGGTTTTTTATCTGCTTATCAAGAGAAATATCCATGTTCTTCAGAACCCATAATCTGCTATGGACAGGGTACTGTCGCATCAGGATATACGTTAGCTAAACAGGTATTGAAGGATGATTCTATTGATGCGATTGCAGCGCTTAATGATTTAATGGCTATCGGGGTGTTTCAAGCCCTAAAAGAAACTGGTAAAACTGGAGGGGCAGATATTGCCGTTACAGGTTACGATAATTTTCCGATGACTGAATATTTAGAACCATCATTGACAACTGTTGATCAACCAGCAAAGGAAGCTGGAAAAAGGGTTGTAGAATTGCTGATCGGCTCTTTAGAAGAGCAAGGAGGCATATGCGAACACCCCAATTATCTTCTGCAGCCAGACTTAATAATCAGAAAATCCACTCAGAGATAGAATTTATAAGGAAATACATATGTATACTGAAACAGGTTGGGAAATTATTTATGATGAATTAAATCCTGAACAACTAAATCATGAAGAAACCGTGTTAATGACTGGGAATGGTTATCTTTCTACACGGGGAAGTCTTCCTGTGAGATATCATGGAGAGAATATTGCCACATTTGTTCATGGTCTTTATGATGATATTGCTGTTAGTTTTACTGAACTTGTTAACATTCCTAACTGGACTTCTTTTCAAATTCAAATTGATGGGGAGAAACTCGATCTTCAATCAGGTGAACTTGTTGCAGTTAAGCATGTTCTTGACATGAAATTGGGGACCTTGTATCTTGATTTCGTGTGGAAAAATAGTAAAGGGCAAGAAACAAGATTTCACTTTGAACGATTTGCCAGTTTAGCTGAGATCCATTTATTATGCCAGCGACTTGAGATTACACCACTTAATTATTCTGCCGAAGTTGAAGTGATTGTTTCGCTTGATGGAAAAACAGATAACCTTGGATTTCAACATTGGGAGTTTTTATCCCAAGAATATAATAAAGAGATTCTCTCTATAGAACTTAAAACAAAGAAAACAGCCATAACCCTGGCGATGTCCCAATCTTTGCGTACTACGGGGCTTACCCCAATCTCTACGGAATACTGGAATTTAGAACAACATCCCTCGAAAAGACTTGTTTTTAATGGTAAAGTTGGTGAGAAAATTTCAATTGACAAACTCACAACTGTTTATACTTCACGAGACCTTTCAAATCCTGTTCAGGCAGCAAAAGAATTGTTGTTAAAAAACAAGCAAACTCAATGGGAAAAATTATCTGAACAAAATGAAAAGGCATGGAAAAAAGAATGGGCGATTTCCGATGTGATCATTAAAAGTAAAGACGACGCTCAATTAATGGTACGATTCAGCATTTACCAGATGTTGATTTGCGCGCCCCGACAAGATGATCAGGTGAGTATTGGCGCAAAAACATTAAGCGGATATGGGTACCGTGGGCATGTGTTCTGGGATACAGAAATATTTTTACTGCCGTTCTTTATTTTAACTAATCCTAAGGTTGCGAAAAATCTTCTATCTTATCGGTGGCATCGCCTGGAGGGTGCGCGAGCAAAGGCCAAGAAAGGTGGTTTTAAGGGAGCTCAATTTCCGTGGGAAAGCGCATTAACTGGCGAAGAGGTAACACCTACCTGGGTTACGCATTATAAAGACCCATCAAAATTAGTGCGAATTTGGACCGGCGATATTCAAATTCATATCACTGCAGACATTGCATATGCATTTATCCAGTATTGGGAAATGACAGGTGATGATGAATTTATGCTAGATTGTGGAATTCCTCTTATATTGGAAACTGCTCAGTTTTGGTCAAGTCGATTGGAATGGGAACCTGGAAAAGGAAAGTACGTAATAACCGATGTGATCGGACCTGATGAAAATCATGAGCATGTTAATAACAATGCCTTTACGAACTATTCAGCGAAATGGCATCTCCAAATGGCTTCTGAGCTGTATCATTGGCTAAAGAAGAACCATACTGTTAGAGCCA
>CAZQSG010000015.1:4631-32864 GCA_964595925.1 uncultured Anaerolineaceae bacterium
TAGAGCCAGTCAAATTACAGCTCAAATAGACTTGACAAAAGAAGATGCCGATCGCTGGGAATCAATGAGTAAGAACATCTACCTCCCAGAGTTAACAGAAGGCGGGGTTATTGAGCAGTTTGAGGGTTACTTCAATCTGGTCGATATTAATTTAGATGAATATAAAGATCGCACACAGTCAATGCAAGAAATTTTCGGCATTGAAGAATCAAACCAAACACAGGTATTGAAACAACCAGATGTTGTAACAATGCTTTATTTGTTTCGGAAAGAATTTGCGAAGGATGTTATTGAAGCAAATTATGAATATTATAATCGGCGGACAGACCATGAATATGGTTCTTCTCTCGGGCCTTCAATGCAATCTCTTGTTGCCAGCATGACTGGAAGGAAGGGGGAGGCTTATGAGCATTTCCTTCGATCTGCAAAAGCAGATTTATACGATATTCGAGGGAATGTAAAAGATGGAATTCATGCAGCTTCTTTAGGGGGAATCTGGCAGGCTGTCGTGTTTGGTTTTGCCGGATTAAAGTTTGAGGATGGTATCTTGAGTACGTCCTCAATTCTTCCAGAGCCATGGGAATATCTTGCTTTCCATATTAATTACAAAGGAAAGACACATTTTATTGAATTAAGGCAGAAGAATTAGGAGATTTACGATGACCATTAAAGCTTTTATTTTTGATTTAGATGGTGTCATCACTGATACAGCAAATTACCATTATCTGGCCTGGAAAAAATTGGCGGATGAAATTCATGTTCCATTTGATCGAGAAAAAAACGAACAATTAAGAGGTGTATCACGACGACAGTCGTTATTGTTTCTCCTGGATGGAAAACCAGTTGATGAAAGCCAATTGAGCGAATGGATGGAGAAAAAAAATAATTTCTATTGTGAATATTTAAAGAATGTTACACCGTCAGATTTGTTGCCCGGAGTGTTGGGGGTGTTAAAAACCTTGAAGGACAAAAGAATCAAAATTGCAATTGCTTCCGCAAGCAAGAATGCGAAAGATGTTCTTAACCGATTAGGAATCGAGGAATATTTGGACACGGTTTGTGACGGGTATAGTGTTGATAATCCCAAACCTGCCCCTGATTTGTTTCTGTATGCGGCTCAACAACTTGAAGAGGAACCAACAACTTGTGTAGTTGTTGAGGATGCTGCAGCAGGGATAAAGGCGGGAATTTCAGCTGGGATGCTTACTGTCGGTATCGGACCTATTGCACGCGTGGGCGATGCTGATAAAGTATTGGTAGATGGTTTTAAAGATGTCGAATTCACACAATTATTTGAAGAATTGAATCATATATTGAGATAATTAGCATAATTTAAATTTAGCTGCGAGGCAGAAGTGATTCAGAAAAGCAAAAGTTTACTTTTTCTGTAATGCCTGGTTTATACGATTACTTGCCTTACTTACAAGTTCTTTATCATGATTGTGTAAAGCATCTGACACCAGGTTTGCGGTGAGTTGATAGAGCCTTAATCCAGCCCTGATTTGATTCTGAATAGATATGGGCATCATGGACTCATTCGTGATGCCAAAAGCCAGGTTTCTTAGCATACACCAATCTGTGTCTTTGCCCAGATAATTTTCGATGTCTTCATAAATACCGTTGTCACTGGTCAGTAAAATGCCGTAATAGATCTTAATGATATTGCTAAGTCCCCACGACAATCCGAATCGAGCATTAATTAACCGCCCTATGTGATTAGTTTCCAATCCATTAAGGCCTTTATGAACTTCTTCTATCCAACCAACCATTTGTTCGCTAACATTTTCGTGAGCTTTTTTCTTTAATCCTGGAGTCCATTCAAATTGATCAGCTCTTATTTTAATCATTTCTATCATGCCATTTCTATCAATCAGTGGTCTCATTGAACGGAATCCATGGATGGCGTCACAGATGCGATCGGGCAGAGTGAAGCTTTTTTCCACTTCTGGTTGAGTAATATCACTTATGACTAACAAATGATCCTGATAGTAGAATGTTCCTCCGTGAGGGATATTCTTATTGTCACCTTCAGGGATTAAACGAAGAATATCGATGTCGCTATGCTGATGTGCCGTACCCCTGGCAAAACTTCCCATAAGCATAATACCGCCAATATCGGGATAATCAAATTCATCGAGAATTGGTTTTAGGTTAAATGGAAGGGTGTAATAAGTCATTTTTTTACCAATTGAAGAAATATGTACCATTATTTTTAAATAATTCAATTTGAATTTGAAATGCGCAAGAAAGGTTTTCAGCTGTTAGAACTATTTCTTTTGTCCCAAAAAGAAAGCTCCGATCAGGAAAAAAGAGGAGAATTTTATCCCCTATAGAAGCAGCTACCTGTGGATTGTGAGTTGTTAAAATGGAAGTAATCGATTTTTTCTTGAGGTTATTAATTATGGTAATCATTTTGCTTTGATTCTTTATGTCTAAATGATTCATTGGCTCATCCATGATGAGTATTTCAGGTGCTTGAGTGAGTGCACGTGCAAGGTAAACAAGCTGCAACTCACCGCCGCTAATCTCATTCATTTTATTATCTTGTATATGGGTTATGCCAGTATCCAGGATGATTTCATTTACGAATCTCTGATCTTCACCATCTGGAAAGGAAAACATTGAAATGTAAGGGATACGCCCCATTAATAAAAACTCTTTTACACTGAGATAGATGGGTGTATTTTCAATTTGAGGGATGTAAGCGATTTTTTTACCAATCGTCTGTCTGGAGATTTCGGTGTAATTAGTCCTATTTAAGGAGATGCTGCCATTATCCGGAACCAACCAACCAGTAAGTAGGGATAATAGAGTGCTTTTACCAACTCCGTTTGGACCTAATAAGACCGTTGTTTGGTTTTCTTTAAAGGTTAATGAAGTATTAGTAATGATTTGAGGGAGGTTTTTCGAATAAGAGAAACTTACATTTATAAGCGTAATCTCGCTCATTGTTCAATCCTGAGTTTCTTATGATTCGAACTCATTATTAATATGAATCCAATTGCTCCGAAAAGCGAAGTGAGTATGCCGAGGGGGATTTCCCCAGGGGCAATCACTCTTCCGATGGTATCACACCAGACAGTGAAAATGGCCCCCAGCAGCATAGCTCCAGGTAAATTTATTTTCGTATTTCCACCAAATAACCTTCGTGATAAATGTGGAATGATTAAACCTATCCAGTTAATAATTCCCACAATTGAGATTAATGGTGCTACAGACAAAACTGCAAGAAAAAGAATGAGGAGTTTTTCTTTCTGACCTGAGATGCCACTGGTGAAGATAATTTGTTCATCAAGACCCAAAATATTTAACCGCCATCTGTAGGCCAAAAGGAATATTATACTGGCGATTACTGGAGGTAGAACTGGTAGAAGGTTCGACCAACTGATATTCCACAGACCGCCAAGAAGCCAAAATGTAATTTCTGGCAATTCACTTAATGGATCGGCTGTGTATTTTAACACACCTAACCCTGCAGAGAATAATGCAGAAATCATGATGCCTGACAATATTAGTCGAAGAGTCCAATTTTCAGTTTTCAATCCTTTTGAAATTATGAATGAGGCTAATAATCCCAAAAAACTAAATCCGATTGCAGCGATTTGAATCAGAAGTCCCGAATTATTAAGAACCACAACGCCAAAAGCAGCCCCGAAAGCTGCACCCTGTGAGACGCCAAGAAATCCAGGCTCAACGATTGGATTTGAAAAAACTGTTTGGAAAACGACTCCGGCAATGGATAAGGACATTCCGAGAAGAACGGCGGTAAGAATCCTTGGCAGTCGAATATTGAGGATCAAAGTTTGAGCAAGTTGATCGGAAAAGATAGATTCAATTGGAGTGAAACCGGGTTTAGGATAACGACCTAAAAACATTGATAATAGAATAGATAAGAATAATCCAACACTGAGAATCACGAAAAGAGAACGATGTTTATGTTGGATCGTTGAATTGTTCATCACTATTGGATGGTATCCCCAATATCTCCCTGGAGTTTTGGCAGAATGACCGAATCATAATCGTCAGCTTCTAAGCCATATAAAAAATAGTAGGCATGCCTGCTGGTTTCATCGAAACTAAAATTGGGGAATAGGTCTGGTTGGATTTTAGCAGCCATCCATTGCTGGGTGACTCCCCAGCGTGTGTGAGGTTGATCCCAACTATAAAAACCCATAGGTATTGCGTATAGTTGATCGTTTTTAACCGCCTGTAAACTGCCCCAAAGAGTGTCACTCATAATTTCATTTTTAATTGTATCTATATCATCAAAATAGGCGGTTAGAAAAATGATGTCCGGATTCCATGCAGCAATTTGTTCGATGTTAACCCGGGTCCAATTTGATTCCATTGGAATGTCTGTCCAAATAGGAGAACCCCCAGCCAGTTCAATCATTGTTGTCTGTGCCCAATCAAGAGGGGGTACATTGAAAGAGATCGTATCATTTCTTGAAGAATAATAGATAAACAGGACAGAGGGTTTCAGTTCTTCTTCAAGGTTTTTCGTTGCATTTGTGACATTTGTTATGATATTTTCATAATATTGAAACAATTCTACTGCGCGAGAGGGATTTTCCAGTATGATTCCAAGATTTGTCAGGTCCCTTTTGTATTGTTCAAGGGATTCGAAATCCATATAAGCAACAGGGATCCCCAATTGTTCGAGACCGTCTCCCATTTCTTTCATGTAACTTTTTAAAAGCACGAGGTCTGGTTTTAATGTTGCAGTTTCTTCAATAGATGCTTTGTTGTTGATCATTGCAGCAGAATGATTTTTATCCAGTATTTGAGTGAAGTTACCGTGTCCCTGATCGGTTTTCGCATAGCCAATCACCAAATCATTGGCCTCAGGAAATGCAAAAATAGCATCAACAATCATTATGCTGCCGTTCCCTCCAATCACAATCCTCTGGGGAGGAGAATCCATTTCAACAGCTCTACCAAGTGCATCCACAAACGTAATGGGACTGGAAGAATTGCTGTTATCGTTATTGCTGCATGCGCATAATAAGAATCCAATTGAGAGAATTGTGAAAAGTAAAATATAAAACTTTTTTGAATTCATCAGAACTTCTTTCTGCAATTGCAAATGATTAAATTTGATGTTGTCTAACAGAAATTTTAGTAAGCAAGGATATCCCGTAACGCTTTGATCTGGGCAGGTGTCAACTGGTTGCCGATAGCTTCCAATTGGTCTGGATTTTCTATAAGGAGATCAATGTGATTATCAATCCCTTGTTTAAGCCAGGAATTTATTTTTGAATGTTTCAACATTTTACGAATGTTCTCGGGTCTTCTGTCCCTTGTAGAATATAAATCATTTCCTTTGATTGTCAGCTCTAATCCCTGATTGGGTGAAATTGAAATTCCTGAAATTTTACAGCATTCCCGGAACTGTTCATATTCCGATTCGAAAGAGATTTTTTCATTATCCAGTTTTACACAAATTTCTTCAGGATATTGAATTCCAAAAACCAGAATCGTTATATAGCGATTTTCAGGGACGTAGTTCCGATTTGAGTTCCCGGGTTGTATAGTAACAATTAAATTGTTGGTCTTAACCTTTTGAGTAATGGTGGTCAGTGAAAATTTTCCTGAAACGTAATCCAAATTATTTCCATCATCTTCATAGAGAGCGAATTCATTATCTGCACCAGCAAAAACATTAATATCAAGTGATTTGGTTGGTTGCAGCCCGCTCCCCCAACCTTGATGATGATCAAGGGGCAGAATTGCTCCTGAAGGGGCAAAGGCGGGATAGTCTTCCAAGTCACCGTAAAATGTGGAGTATCGATCACCTTCAAATTTCTGTCCTGTAAAAAGGTTAAACCAGATGCCTTCGGGAAACCAGATTGTTACATCTGAGAGATTTAACTCTTGATTGGTGGGTCGGACAAATGGGGCAATTAGCAATTCACTGCCAAACAAATACTGATCTTTTGCAAAATAAGCTGCTTCAGAATCAGGATATTGATAATACATCGGCCAAATAAATGGGATATTCTTATCATAATTGCGCCAAGACATTGTATAGATATAGGGAATAAGTTGATGTCGAAGCTGCATAAATTTCCGGTTGATTTCCAGGTTATCCTTGCCATGCCCCCAGGGGGTTCGATCGTGATAGGGGTTCTTTGTACTATGCAACCTGAAAATAGGACTAAAAACACCGTATTGCACCCATCTTACAAATAGTTCATCTTCTTCGATACCGCCATTATGACCACCAATATCATGACTCCACCAGCTATAGCCGACATTGGAAGCAGTTGCAGTGAAGTAAGGTAGAAAAGCAAGCGTCGCCCAGGTAATTTCTGTATCTCCAGAGAATCCAATTGGATAGCGATGGTTTCCTAAACCACCCCAGCGAGAGAAAATGAAACCGCGTGTACTTCCTTTTCGTTGGAGATCATAAAAGTGAAGGTGGTTGAGCCACCAAAGCGGATCAATAAATTTTGAATTCGGATTTTTAGAATCCTTGACTCTAACTCCCTGCTGCCAATCCATCCACCAGAAGTCAATTCCTTCGTTTTCTTCTTTGCGATGGTGGAGAATATCGAAGTAATTGTGTGTAAAGGCAGGATCAGCGATATCGAATTTGATAGGCATTTTGCTTTTTGGATCAACTCCCATTGCCTCAGCCATTTCAGGATAATCTTTTTCATGTGGATGAATTCCTTCGGCGGGGTGCAAATTTAAGGCTGTTTTTAGGCCTTCTTGATGAAGCCAGGAAATAAATTCTTTGGGCTCTGGGAAATAGTCCTTATTCCATGTATAACCGGTCCAGCCAGAAGAGAAATTCCCTGTATCTGTGATGTGCCAATCCATATCAACAATACACACAGAGAGAGGAATTTGATGGGATTTGAAATCCATCATCAATTGTTTGAGCTCTTCATCTGTATAATTCCAATAACGGCTCCACCAGTTGCCCAGAACCCATCTGGGTAGTAGAGGAACTTTACCAGCAATTTTCGAGTAGTCATTCAGACAATCTAAATATTCATGACCATAGCCAAAGAAATATAAGTCAATTGTTTTCGGTCCTTGACCAGTTTGAGAAGGGCGAGGCATTATCCATCCTCTTTCATCAAAAATGAGGCTGTCAGAATCATCAATAACTGCCCATCCTGAGCGGGAAAGCAAGCCGGGTTCTAACCGAATTTCACCATCTGCTTCATCCAGGGTGCGTCCAGTGCCTTTTAAATTTTGTCTATCTTTATCACCAAAATGCCATATGGAATCGAATTGTTTTAGTTGTATCGACAGTGTTTGTTGAGAGAAACCATGAGATGTGGGGTGGTAGGTTAACAGCAAGTAATCGGTTTCGATTATTAGTTGGTCGTCTTTTTCTTCAAAACTAAACTCAGGGTTAGGTTGTTCTCGATACCAAAAAGCTTGACTGGGGTGATCTTCGAATACATTTTTTGGATCATATTCGCAACGAATAATTCGATTAGAAAGAATAGAAAAACGGACATTCTTGTATAGAATTGTGGCTTTGGAATTTGCGATGGGTTTAAATTCGATTGGATAGGTCTGATATTCCAATTTCTACCTCTTTCAGGAGTAAAAAAATTTCGATTAATATTATAGCACCAAGAAATTATTCTTACTTGTAATTCTCGCAAAAGAAAGAGCATTCCATTATTTAAGCAAGTGGATAAAAAGTAGGCCGGGGTAACGGAATATTATTTAAAATATGTTCGATGGCTTGGTACCGGGAGCAGAAATAAAATCAAAAATATGTCTTTCAAAGGACATACGAGATGACAATATTGGCATTTGAATTTAATAAAGATATGATAAAAAAATCTAAAATTCTATGTTATTATCACTAGAAATTGGAATTAGTATAAAGTTTGAGGTGAAGCATGACTTACTCTGAACCACTTAATGTTAATGATTCAGCATTTGAAAAAGCAGTATTGCAATCAACTGTCCCTGTAATCGTCGATTTTTGGGCACCGTGGTGTGGGCCATGTCGTATGGTTGCTCCTGTCCTTGTTAAACTTGCAAAAGAATATGCTGGGAAACTTCTCGTTGCAAAGGTCAACGTTGATGAAAATCAACAATGGGCTGGTAAATATGGCGTTCAAAGTATCCCGACAATGCTTTTTGTGGTAGATGGTAAGATTGTGCATTCTCAGATTGGTGCATTACCCGAAAATTTACTAAGATCTACCCTGGATCAAGTTTTGTCGGTTGCGGCAGACGAGTAAAAAAACTTATTATTTAAAATGTTAAGGGCTGTTCCTAAGGTAATTGGAGTAGCCTTTTTATGTTGGAACTCTAAAAACGGTCGTTAGATATTTTCTTGAGTGCGTATTATTTTTGCTCCTAAACGTCTTAACTTTTGATCAACAGCCTCGTACCCGCGGTCAATTTGGTCAATATTTCGGATAACGGATTTTCCTTGAGCAGAGAGTGCGGCGAGCAAAAGCGCCATGCCGGCACGAATATCAGGACTTTCAAGGTTTTCACCGTATAGTTGACTGGGGCCCTGCACAATGCAGCGGTGAGGATCACAAAGGACAATTTGGGCACCCATGGAAACCAACTTGTCTGTAAAAAACATTCTACCAGAGAACATCCAGTTATGGAAAAGAACGCTGCCCTTTGATTTTGTTGCTAAAACAATGGCAATACTCATTAAGTCAGTGGGAAAAGATGGCCAGGGCATGACGTGAATCGATGGTACAGCATTACCTAAATCAGGTAGAATCTCAAGCGGCTGCTCTGAAGGAACGATAATGTCATCTCCTTCTGTGTTCCAGATAACCCCGATTCTCTTAAAGTTCAGAGCAATCATACCAAGGTGTTTTATACCCGCATTTTTGATGCGTATTGAACCATTTGTGACAGCAGCGGCAGCGATGAAACTTACAACTTCCAAATAATCAGGTTCAATGTGATGTTCACCACCATGGAGTTCATTAACGCCAGTGATGGTAAGTTGATTAGAACCAATATTAGTGATTCTAGCTCCGAGTTCATTTAAGAAATTGCACAATTCTTGGACATGTGGTTCTGAAGCTGCATTTCTAATGATAGTTGTTCCTTTTGCAAGAACAGCTGCCATAATGGCATTTTCAGTGGCTGTTACACTCGCTTCATCAAGCAGGATATCTGCTCCAATCAACTGAGGTGCTGAGAATTCAAATTTACGGGTGTATTTACATTTAGCCCCCAGCTTTTCCAAAGCCAGGGTGTGAGTATCAACACGACGTCGACCGATAACATCACCCCCCGGAGGTGGAAGCTTTATTCCACCACATCTTGCCAGCATTGGACCAGCAAGCAGAATTGAAGCACGAATCCTTTTGCACTCCTCAGAATCAAGTTGTGCTGGATGAATATCTTTGGCGTGGATTCGATAAGTATGTTCTTCAATCTCTTTCACTTCAACACCCAGACTCTCTAATAAGCGTATCATTGTTATAACATCCCTGATTATGGGTAAGTTATGAAAAATAACGGGTTTGTCGGTGAGAAGACAGGCTGCTAAAAGCGGCAAAGCCGCATTTTTATTTCCTGATGGTGTTATTTCGCCGTTCAGGGGAATACCGCCTTCAATGGTAAATACTTGCATACTATTCCTCCAATAAAGTGATAGGTTCATTAAGATTGTACTATACACTATCCTGCATCATTCTTACGTTTTGCTTTCACTTAATAAGGCTTTCCCTATACAATGGGATTAAGAATCGATACAATTATTTATCCAGATAGGTAAATTCGTTAAGGAAAATCAATGAGTAAAATCTTCAACAATATTGGAAAAAGAATAACGCCTCGCCAGCGGTTGTACATTCGCTGGGTAATATTAGTTGTTTGCTTGCTGATTATGATTCTTGTGTTGAATGAATTAAACTTTCGATATGTAAATGGAAAAGAATTGGGTGAACATTTCTACACTCATTGGATGGCAACTCGTTTGTTTCTTGCACGTGGAGAAGACGTTTATAGTTCTGAGGTACATCAGTGGATCGTCGAGTACGCGAACAATATCCTGTTATGGAAAGATTATCAGGGAGCGGATGCTTTTTATCTTCAACCAGTATTTGGTTTTCTGTTTTATACACCTTTCATTTTTATTAATGAATTTTATTCTGCGTTTGCAGCCTGGCTTACTTTTCTTCAATTCAGTTTGATAGGCTTATCCTTATTTAGTTTAAAAATACTAAATAAAAACCTAAAGAAGAATTTAATGGTAACAGTTCTGACCTTCATAGTTCTTTTGTTTAATTATTCAACATTTCAATCTTTAGTAAATGGAAATATAATCATTCTTGTTGCCCTTCTTTTCTTCATGGGAATTTATTTTATAAAAAAGGAAGGATACGAGTTGGCGGGTGTGCTTTTCGCCTTCGCAACAATTTGCCTTCCTATTTTTATACTTCCCTTCGTTTTTATTACCCTCTGGGGAATTCGGAGAAAGTATTTAAATTTGATCGGGTGGTTTTATGGAACTCTTTTCCTTTTAGGAATATCTTCTGCTTTATTGTTTCCAAACTGGCTTTTTTCTTTTGCAGGGGAATGGATTGCCTATTACCAAATGAATGGGGCTAAGTTTTTGAATGTAATAATGAGTTCTTATTATCCGGGAACATCTGGACGGCTGGCGTATTTTATTATGATACTTGCTATTATCGGTTTAATTTTCGAGTGGAGTCTCAATCGCCGCTATCGATTTGAATTATTCTATTGGACGACCTCAATAACCATCGTTATTTCCTTACTTCTACTTCCGTCTTTAAAGATGGAAGACATAATCATTATCCTTCCGATATTTGCTTTAATTGCCACCTTATGGATAGACCGTTGGCAAAACAGAGGAAAACTGGTTGTTTTTGCTATATTTTTAGTTATACTGCTCTATCCGTGGTTTTTATCGGAAAATCAGACAATGAGCATGGAGCAGATGAGATTCTGGCAGACTCTTCCAATACCTATTTTATTCATCGCCAATTTGTATTGGATCAGGTGGTGGCTGTTTAAGAATACAGATTTGTGGTTTGACGATATATTTGGTTTCGAAAACAAGGGAAAGTAATATGTGGCGATGGTTGTTTCGAAACAAGCACGGTTATGTATTGTTGTTATTATTCATAATTGGTGTATTTCTTCAAATTGGCGTTGCAATATGGCGAGAAACACCAGGATATATGGATGAATCATATTACTATCTGGGTGGAAAAAATTTATATGAAGGGCATGGGTTTAATGAAGAAATCTTGTGGAATTTTCTCGACGACCCTGAAGGTGTTCCACACCCTTCGCATTTATACTGGATGCCGTTTAACTCGATACTTGCTGCGGGGGGGATGTTTTTATTTCGATCTACAAGCTATCTTGCGGGATCTTTTTTCTTTATCCTTCTTTCTGCGATTATTCCATGCCTGACCTATAGTATTTCCTGGCGACTTTCAAATAATCGATCACTTTCTCTAATTATTGCTGGTTTCTCTATTGTGAGTGGTTATTCTTTTTCGATGCTCAGCACCATCGATAGTTTTTCCGTATATATGTTGTTGGGAACACTTTATCTTTTTGTTGTTGGGTTCTATCAATCCTCAACCAGGAAAAGATTATTATTAAAGGGGATATTGTTAGGTTTACTGGCAGGTATCATGCATTTTACACGAGCAGATGGAATTCTTTGGATTTTTATTTTACCTTTTGTGATTAGCATTGAAGAAGTATTCAAAAATAACCATAAATTAAAGTCTGCGCTTTTTCCAATTTTGGCTTCAACTATCTTAGGATTGACCACCTATTTCTTAGTCATGTCAGGTTGGTATATTCGTAATATTCGATTATTTAATTCATTAACAGTTTCTGGGTCTTCGTTATCCATATGGATGCGGAGTTATAATGAGCTGTTTTCATATCCATCAAATATTTTAAATTACCCTCATTGGATTCAAGATGGATTCATTCAGATATTTGAAACAGGCTTCAATTCACTTTTTAAGAATCTAGGAACTTTTCTAGGAGTTACCTGTTTGGTGGTACTGCTGCCTTTTATAATCAGTGCAATTTGGAAACGTCGTAAGCTCTGGTTTGTTCAATTTGGGGTAATTATGTTTTTATTATTCATGGGGGTGATGAGTTTTGTATTCCCATTTGCCGGTGCACGGGGAGGTTTTTTACATTCTGTTTCTGCATTTCAGATTTTCTTTTGGGTGCTAGGTGGGTTAGGTATTTATGATGGTTTATTGTGGATGGAAGAGCGGCACAGTTGGAATGCTAAAAAATCTTCGAAAGTATTTGGAGTTGGACTCCTGATAGTTTTTTCCTTCGTTACGATTGTATTAACATATACAAAAATTCAAGGTAATGCGATTGGGAGTAAAAAATGGACGAAAGGATGGCGAAAGGCTGAACTCATTGATGCGCAATTGTCTGTGCTGGGTATACAGGATGACGTCATCATTTTAATCAATGATCCTGCGACATTTAATGCAGCAACAGAAAGACCAGCAATTGTTATTCCTGATGGCGATCCAGCTGTATTGCTCTCAGTGATGAATGATTACGATGTGGATTATTTCATTTTAGAGGAAAACCATCCTGCTGGTTTGCAAGAATTATATATAACACCTGAAAATATCGGTGAGTTAACGGTGCTTTTCCAAAATGAAGAATATTTGATTTTTAAGACGAATGGGGATTAATTGTGGTATCTAACAAGAATTGGAAAAGATGGTTTTGGTTGTTACTGCTAATCAGTATCCTTTCACTCGGAGTTTATTTATTAAGCAGTTACCAAGAATCAAATAGTATAGGTTTTCCTCTAGATGATGCCTGGATACATCAGACTTATGCTCGGAATTTTGCAGAGGGTGGACAGTGGGCATATCTGCCAGGTATCACTTCTGGCGGATCAACCTCACCTTTGTGGACAATCCTGTTATCGATTCCCCACTTATTCTCTATCGGTCCATATTGGGGGACATATGTGTTGGGTTTAATTTGTTTCTTTTTATTGGCTTTCATTGGACAAAAATACTTTAATCAGAAAACTACAGCTACCTTGAATGTTCCACTCGTCGCAATTATTTTGGTTTTTGAATGGCATTTATGTTGGTCCGCTGTATCTGGTATGGAGACTATTCTTCACGCTTTGTTAATCCTCCTGGTTTTATATCTGTGCTTAGAGGTAAAGTCCAGCTTTCTAATAGGATTAATAATAGGTGTTTCTGTTTGGGTTCGACCTGATGGAGTTACATTGTTGGGCCCATTAATTTTCGTTCTCTTGTTCAATGAAAAACCCTGGAAAGAAAAGTTAAAAGCGATTACTTTGGGGATTAGTGGGTTTATCATAATTTTCATTCCCTATCTTGTGTTCAATAAACTTACTGGCGAAACATGGATGCCAAATACATTTTATGCCAAGCAGGCCGAGTATGCTGTATTATTGGAGTTGCCAATTTGGAAAAGAATGGGACAACTTTACTTGTTGCCTTTAGTAGGAGTAGGTATATTTTTGCTTCCCGGATTTATTTATAAAGGGTTTGCAGCAATTAAAGAACGGGATTATGCAATAATTTCATCAACCTTATGGCTTTTAGGCTATATTCTGATCTATGCTATTCGGTTACCAGTAATTTATCAGCACGGTAGATATATAATTCCTGCTATGCCGGTATATTTTGTTTTAGGCGCGATCGGTTCCTATCATTTGTTTCAAACCGCGATGAAGAAAGGAACTGTTATTCAAATACTAACCAGGGTCTGGAGTTTGTCAGCCGTAATAATTCTAGGCAGTTTCTGGTGGATGGGTGCCAATAGCTATAGCCAAGATGTTGCATATATTGAAGAACAGATGGTTGAAACTTCTCATTGGATAAATGAAAATCTTCCACAAGATGGGTTTTTGGCTGCTCATGATATTGGGGCGTTGGGATATTTTTCATCTATAGAGATTGTCGATTTGGCAGGATTAATAACTCCAGATGTGGTTCCTTTTATTCGAAATGAACCAGAATTGTGGCGATATCTGGAAAAACAAGATGTTTCTTATCTAATGACCTTCCCTGATTGGTATGTTACATTACCTGAAAGTGCAATTGTGATTTATCAATCTAAGGGTGATTATGCGGAAATTTTGGGCGGGTCAAAAATGATTGTCTACCAGTTGCGGCAAGATTAAATCCATAAAATAAGATATAATTTTCGTGAGTATTTTAATGAAAAAAGAATCGTCATTTCTTCCAATTACAGTTTTTTCAATTTTTCTGGCCCTTATTTCCTGGGTAAGTCTGGGTTTGCTATTTCTTTATACACCGCCAACTCTTGGGCCACGCTGGATATTTTTCTTTTTATTTTATCTAGCCATCGCAGGAACCTTTTTACCTATTCTTATACTTCTCAATCGCAGGATTAATAAACGAGATGGTGGAAATATCAACGTAGCAATAAGGCAAAGTTTGATGCTGGGCTTTTATTTTGATTTAATTGTTTGGCTGCATATGGGACGAGTTTTAGATCTAATATCCGCCTTTTTCATTTTGAGTATTATTGTTGCGATTGAAATATTGATTCAAGTTTTCGAGGGGAGCCAATGGCAACCCAATAAACCACAGGAGAAAATGGATGAAATCAGAAATTCGCCATTTGATGAAAGAAAATAACGTAGAAGCCTTATTAATAACCGGCGCTGGCCAGCATAATCCCTCAATGGTGTATTTAACAGGTGGAGGCCATATGACAAGTGCCGATCTTGTATTCCCTATCGGTGGGCAAGAGGTGCTGTATTGCAGACCGATGGAACGAGACGAGGCAAAAAAATCTGGGCTGAAAACGGTGTTGATTACTGAATTCCTATATCAGGATTATCTTAGGGCGAGTAACGGAGATCAAGCGATGGCTCAGGCAATTCGGTATAAAGGGATGTTAAAAAAGTCAGGCATAGAATCTGGTCAGATTATGTTGTATGGTGTGGGAGACATTAATAAAACATATCCGGTGTTTAAGGCACTCCAATCGTTGCTGCCTGAGGTTGAACTTGTTGGGAATAGTGAATTTGATGTTCTGCAAAAAGCAATGATGTGTAAAAGCGCCGAAGAAATAGCCCGAATTCAACATATGGGTGAAATCACAGTTGAAGTTGTGGGACGAGTTGCAGAATTTCTTACAAACCAGAATGTGGAGAATGAAGTACTTATTAAACAGGATGGCAGGCCTTTGCGAATTGAGGATGTGAAAAATCGTATCAATTTTTGGCTTGCAGAACTTGGCGCGGAAAACCCGGAGGGAACAATATTTGCAATTGGACATGATGCAGGGGTTCCTCACAGCGTTGGTAATCCAAATGATTATATTATCTTGGGTAAAACGATTGTTTTTGATATCTTTCCTTGTGAGGCGGGTGGAGGGTATTTCCATGATTTTACACGTACATGGTCTTTGGAATATGCCACAGACGAAGTGATAAAAGTGTATGAAGACGTAAAGAAAGTTTACAATACGATAGCATCGTCTTTAACAAAAGGAACTGTTTTTAAACAATATCAGAAACAAACTTGTGACCTTTTTGAAGGCCTGGGGCACATGACAGTCTGTAAAGATACAAACGCATTAGAAGGTTATATTCATAGTTTGGGTCACGGTGTTGGATTAAATATTCATGAATATCCATTTAGTGGATACACAGCAGGTGATGATGAAATTCTATCTCCTGGGACGGTTTTTACAATTGAGCCGGGGTTATATTATCCCAGTCGTAATCTTGGAGTGCGATTAGAGGACACTTATGTGACCAAAGAAGATGGGAATTTCTCAACATTAATTGACTATCCTTTGGACCTGGTTTTGAGGATGAAGTGATCAAATGGTAGAAAAATTCGAATTAATACCAGCACGTATATTGGGGATCGAGACCTCCTGTGATGAAACTGCGGCAGCGGTAATTGAAAATGGTAGGAGATTATTATCGAATGTGGTGGCATCACAAATAGAAATTCATGCGCAATATGGCGGAGTTTTTCCTGAGGTTGCTTCCAGACAGCATGTTCGGAAAATCTACAGTGTTGTTGAGGAGGCTTTAAAAATAGCCCACTTACAACTGGATGATTTGGATGCCATAGCTGTCACTCGCGGGCCCGGTTTGGCTGGATCTTTAGTGGTCGGTGTTAACATGGCAAAGGGATTGGCGCAAGCCAGTGGAATACCTTTGATAGGCATTAATCATCTCGAAGGGCATTTATATGCGTCCTGGATTGCTGAGAACGAAGATGCAAAATTACCAGATTTTCCAATTTTGGCACTGTTAGTATCGGGCGGTCATACAGAATTGGACTTGATGACAGATCATCTAACTTATGAAAGATTGGGCGGGACAAAGGATGATGCCGCCGGCGAGGCATTTGATAAGGTGGCAAGATTACTCAAACTTTCTTACCCGGGGGGGCCATCGATTCAGAAAGCAGCCGAAGAGGGGAATAAGGAATTTGTGAACTTCCCAAGGGCATGGATGACTGGCAGTTGGGATTTCTCCTTCAGTGGTGTAAAGACTGCTGTATTAAGAGAAGTTCGGAAGTATGAAAAGTTGGAAGAAAAGGGAACATCTACGGAAGTTCCGACTTCTGATATTGCCGCAAGCTTTCAGGAATCTGTTATTGATGTTTTGGTGACGAAGGCCCTTAAAGCAGCAGAACTTTATCAAACTAAATCATTATTGGTGGCAGGTGGTGTATCTGCAAATAAACCTTTGCGTGAACGAATTGAAGAGTTATCTCCGATACCAGTTTTCATACCGCCTTTTAAATTCTGCACTGATAATGCAGCTATGATTGCAGTTGCAGGTTATTATCGATTTTGTGCAGGCCAGCGTGATTCACTCGATATGGATGTGAAACCATCCTGGCAATTATCATAAATAGTCAGAAAGGATTAAAAATGGATGCAGTAATAAAATGGAATGGGGAAGGCATGTCTTTTGAAGGGGTAGGACCAAGGGACTATCCAGTCACAATGGGAGGTGGAGAGGAAAAAGGCCCAAGCCCTATGGAAATGCTATTATTGTCATTGGGCGGATGCACAGGAATGGATTGCATCATGGTGATGCTGAAGAAGAGACAAGATGTACGTTCTTTTCGTATAGAAATTCATGCAGAGAGAGCCCAAGCGTATCCTCAAAAATATACAAAAATCGAAATGGAATATATCTTCGAAGGACATAACCTCGATCGTCTAAAGGTTGAAAAAGCAGTCGATATTTCATCGAATAAATATTGTTCGGTGAAAGCCAGTCTTGATCCTGCGATTGAATTTACTACAACTATTACGATAAACAACATCGATTAACCTAATGGTTTCAAAATCGAGAAAGGACTTCAACCATAGCGTTGAAGTCCTTTCTCGTAATGTAATAAAAATTAGTATTGCTGGTGTGGATGCTTATCATCTAGAAATCGTGCGGGCTTGACGTTTTGATATCAAAATTGTAATATTGTTAGATAAAAATGAATTGAGGTAGAAGAAAATGAACAATGTGATTGAAGAATTAAAATGGCGGGGATTAATCAAAGAAACTACTGAAGGAGCAGAGCGGGCATTAGAAAATCAGAAAGTAACTCTCTATAATGGCTTTGACCCTACCGGTGACAGTTTACACATTGGACATTTAGTGCCGTTAATGGCACTTGCGCGATTTCAACGATTTGGACATACGCCAATTGCCTTAGCAGGCGGCGGGACTGCCATGATTGGAGATCCTACAGGTCGATCAACAGAACGAACTTTACTGTCGATCGAAGAAATCGAAGCCAATGTTGCAAACATTAAAAAACAATTAACGCATTTGTTAGACTTTGAAGTGAAATCAAATACTGCCTTGCTATTGAATAATATCGATTGGCTAGGCAAGATGAGTGCTTTTGATTTGCTAAGAGATGTTGGTAAACATTTCACAATAAATTACATGATGGCAAAGGATTCCGTTAAAAGTCGAATAACTCGTGATCAAGGCATTTCATATACAGAATTTAGTTATATGTTACTTCAGTCTTATGATTACATGCATTTGTATGAGCAATTTGGCTGCACATTGCAGACAGGTGGTAGTGACCAGTGGGGGAATATTACTGCGGGGGTTGAATTAATTCGACGTGCAAAACATAAGCATGTAAATGGGGTTGCGTATCCGTTAATCACACGGGCAGATGGAAGCAAATTTGGAAAAACAGCGTCAGGAGAGTCAGTTTGGCTGGATTCAAAGCGCACTTCACCATATCGTTTCTATCAGTTTTTATTGAATACAGATGATCGGGATGTAATTAATTATTTAAAATATTTCACCTGGTTGGAAAAAGATGAAATTGAGCAATTAGCTTTCGAATTAGAATCGGCACCGGAGATGCGAACACCTCAGAAAATGCTTGCAAAAGAAATGACAAAAATGATTCATGGCGCTACCGATTTGGCGAAAGCAGAGCGGGCATCAAAAGTGTTATTTGGCGGCGGTCTGGAAGGGTTATTGGCGGGAGATATTGCAGATATTTTTTCCGAAGTTCCAAGGACATTAACCAAAAATGAAGAGTTTACCAGTGAAGGGAAAGGAATACTTGATCTACTTTGTGACACAGGTATTACTTCTTCAAAGGGGGAAGCACGGCGATTAGTAAAAAACGGTGGAATTTCTTTAAATAACCAAAAAGTGGCTGATGAAAATCGAATGATACTGATCGACAACTTTATTGATGGCGAATATTTGATAATCAGGAAAGGGAAAAAGACTTATCATCTGGTTCAAATCATAAGATAAAAACATCAAAAATAATAAATTTTGAATTGTCGACTGAACGTGTTAAAATAGAAATAAACAAGTTATGGGAGAATATTTTATATGACAGTTAATTCTTTTATACGCCCCCCCGAACCTGAGATAGATTTTCGAGTTGGCGAACCAATTGAGGCTCTATGCGATCATGATCAGGGCACTGAAAGAGTTCGTGATTGGGTCGAGGGTGTTGTTGTACAGGTAGATAATAAACTTGTAGCAGTGCAATTTAATAATAATGTATTTTTAACAGAAGGCTGGATGGTGCCAGACCGGATATTATGGTTCCCATTTCAATCAAAAAATATCCGTCCCGTGCAAGAAATAAATTTTGATTATTAACAAAAAATGAAAATATTAAAAAACCGTTTTCAAAAAAATTGAAAACGGTTTTTTAATATAGAAGGATTTACTTTTGAGCGAATATTCCGCCGACAACCTTGGTCATAACAAGTTTGCCGTCACGTTCAAACCATGCTAAAGAAGTTTCCTCAATTCTTTGCATAACCTCAATGAAGGAATCTTTTTCATCAAACAATGTATTCCAAAGTTTTCGATCTTCAGAGATGGAAGCCTTCGTGTAGTCAATCAATGGTTGTGGGCTTTTTTCAAAAACCAATGGGTTTTCAAAGACAAGCATATCTGTTTTTGAAAAAATACTCTTTACGGTTGAGAGAATTTCACTATTATAACGAGAGCTGCCGGGCATTGGTGGGATTTCTTTTCCTGTTGCTTCATGAATAATATCGTAAAACAGTTTTTTATTTGTTGGTAGGGGGCCAGAAGTAAAGAGGTGTCCACCAGGTTTTAACACACGATGCATTTCGCTGATGGTGAACTGCATATTTTCTGCATAATAAATGGCAAAACAACAGGTGATTAGGTCAAATTGATTCTTTTCAAAGGGGAATGGTTTATTGAAATCGAGTGTAATGAATTTAATATCTGCCTTTTTCTCAGCAGCTCGTTCACGTGCCTGGGCTAATAATTCCTCAGAAACGTCACCGCCCGTGATTTCGCATTTGGTTTTCAGGTAATCATTAAAAAGAAAGCATTGTTTTCCAGCGCCACAGCCAATATCTAATATTTTCATGCCTGCTTTAAGTGGCAGTGTTTCAAGCATCCAATCATCAATATTCCGTTTTCCATATTTTGTATGGATGTCAATACGTGTCTGCAGATCGTTTGTTGTTTCTTTGTAATTAAATTTCATAGTGTGCTCCAAATAGATAATGATAGATAATTCTACTAATAAAGAATATCATGAAATCTTTATTATAAAACGGAAAATTCCCTGTTTGCTAAAAATTACTATAGATATGGTCTAATGGGTAACATCTTGAGATTGAATCCTTTCTGAGCGCTGTGGTGCAATCACGACGCTTCTTGGAGAATTCGATATTATGTTTTGACAGATGTTGTTTGAATTGCGAGGCATCTTTATATTACTGAGAATAGGATGTTTTTCGGTTATGGCATATATAATATGATTAATGATAGGGTTCTAATAAAATCTAAATGGCCAGAGAATGAGTGTGTTGGAGCTGATTAGTGCTTGACAAGGGAAAATCTGAATATAAAATTATATAGGGAAAGGTTTAATTGTTAAAAGGAGTCACGATGTCCAAATATGTAATTGGTTTAGATTATGGGACTTTATCAGGTCGGGCGGTCATTATCGATGTATCCAATGGTGATGAATTAGCGGAAGCGGTCTATGATTATAGTAACGCGGTTATTGATGAGAAACTGCCCGGTACAGACATACACTTAGAACCTGATTGGGCTTTGCAAGACCCTGCTGATTATCTTACAGTTTTGAAAACAACGATACCGGCTGTTTTGGAAAAGAGTGGTATTTCTGCCAACGATGTGATTGGATTAGGGATAGATTTTACAGCCTGTACAATGATACCAACGAAGAAGGATGGCACTCCGTTATGTTTTTTGGAGGAATGGAAAGACAATCCGCATGCGTGGGTAAAACTATGGAAACATCATGCAGCACAACCAGAAGCAAATAAAATAAATGAGGTTGCTGAAAAGAATGGTTATGAATTTCTAAGCAGGTATGGTGGCAAGATTAGTTCTGAATGGTTTTTCCCAAAAGCACTGCAAATTATCAATGAAGCCTCCGAGGTTTACGAAGCTGCTGAGCGATTGATGGAAGCCGCGGATTGGGTGATCTGGCAATTGACGGGATATGAACGCAGGAACGCATGTACTGCTGGTTATAAGGCGATGTGGTCTAAACGAGAAGGATATCCTCCCAAAGAATATTTTAAATTATTAGATCCACGCATGGAGAATATTATTGAAGACAAGATGTCGTGTGATATTTATCCAATTGGGTCAAAGGCTGGTGGATTAACATCAGCGGCTGCGGAAATGACGGGCTTGAAGGAAGGCACAGCAGTGGCAGTTGCCAATGTTGATGCCCATGTTGCTGTACCTGCCGCGACAGTAACTGGTACTGGGCAGATGGTTATCATTATGGGAACATCAAATTGTCATATGGTTTGCGGAACTGAAGAAAAACTGGTTCCCGGTATATGTGGTTATGTGGAGGATGGGATACTGCCAGGGTTAATTGGATATGAAGCCGGGCAATCGTGTGTGGGCGACCACTTTATGTGGTTTGTTGAAAATTGCGTTCCATCAAATTATCAAGAAGCGGCATCAGCAGCGAAACAGAGCATTCACGAGTATCTGACCGAGAAGGCATCTCAGTTAAAACCAGGGCAGAGTGGTTTAGTGGCACTCGATTGGTGGAATGGAAACCGGAGTGTGCTTGTGGATGTTGATTTAACCGGGTTGATGGTCGGGATGACATTAGCAACTCAACCAGAAGAAATGTATCGTGCTTTGTTGGAGGCGACCGCTTATGGTACGCGGATGATTATTGAAACTTTTGAAAACAAAGATGTACCAGTAGATGGAATTGTAGCAGCGGGTGGCTTGCCAGGACGGAACCCACTGTTAATGCAAATATATGCTGATGTGACTGGTCGCGAAATTAAAGTGATCCGAACAACACAGTCAGGCGCAGTTGGCTCTGGAATAATGGGAGCTGTTGCAGCTGGATCAAATTCTGGTGGGTATGACACAATCAAAGAAGCAAGCAATGCCATGGCAGGCTTACGCGATATTGTTTACAAACCTGATAAAGAAGCTAAGCTTGTTTACGATGCACTATACCAAGAGTATTCTTTACTGCATGATTATTTTGGTCGTGGAGAAAATAATGTAATGAAAAGGTTAAAAAAGATTCGTGCAGAAGCAAAATAGGATTTCTACTTTAATAAATAAAGAGGCTATCGATAAGGATAGCCTTTTTATATGAAAATTAATTTTGCTATGTCAGGTTTTTCACAAAGATTTTAACTCAGGGGTAATTATCCGTATAAGTAACCAGTTTCGTAAAGTGCCAAAATATTTTCTGTAGAAGTGTTGGGTTGGATATTGTGGCAGGGTGCAATGATATAACCACCGTCTTTGCCAAGAATCTCCATGTTTTCAAGGACTTCAGTCCGCACCTCTTCTGGGGTTCCAAAAGGAAGTGTGTATTGATTATCCACCGCGCCGTGGAAAATTATTGATTTACCATATAAATTTTTTAAACTCTCTCGATCCATTCCTTCCGCGCGCCATTGAATTGGGTTGAGTATATCTATGCCAAGAGCGACAAGGTCTGGGAGAATCTTTGTGATGTTACCATCATCGTGGTGGAAAGCTTTTGCGCCGGCACTGTGGGCTAACTCGATCATTCTTTTCATGCCCGGGAAGAGAAACTTTTTAATGTGGCGAGGAGAATACATAAGATTCTTTTGCCCGCCCAAATCTTCAGCCACATAAGTGAAAGTGGGGGTAATATTCGGGGGCAAGCTTTCGTAGATACGGAGAGTGATGTCATAAGCCAGATCAAATAATTTTCCTAAACCATATTGAACTATGTCTGGATATAGAACAAGATCAATCATAGCCTGTTCCTCCCCCCTTAGGTTCTTGTATGTAAGAAATGGTTCTGAACCACCAGCTTTTATTGGATATGCTTCATGTCCTTTTATCTGTCTTGCAATTGTAGAAAAATCCCACCAATCGGATTTAGGCCATTGATAATTCATCTCTATTTCTTCAACAGAGGTGTACTCCGATAATGGTGCATTTACCGATTCCTGATAAACTCCGGTGCCATAATCTACAGTCTTGGAAATAAGACCAAATACATCCGTATTTGGTTGTAAGTCGGGTCCAATATAAATAGGTGTTGGGCTGAAAGGGACGTCAATATGAAGTTTCTGAAATAATTGATATTCTGTTTCAGTATTTAAAGCTGCCATTAATGATTTTGTTACTTCTGGTGTTGCCCAATAATCCATTGGTGTGCGATCAGGGGCTTTGCGATTAAGCACAGCTTGCCATCGTTCTTTGGGTGTCATCGAATCTTTTTTCATATGAAATCCTTAATAGTTGGAAAATGATAATTGTAGAGGTGGGTTCAAGGAAATTAGTTATTTTATTTCTTTCACAGCAAATATTTTATTATAAATGAAAGTATAATCGTAACCGAGTGAGTACTTCAAATGGAAATATTTGTTCATAGTAAAAAAGCCAAGCGGAGGAAGATGTGAGAATATTATTTATTGATATTGATACGTTGCGTCCCGATCATTTGGGATGTTATGGTTATCATCGGAATACCAGTCCAAATATTGATCGAATTGCCAATCGCGGCGTATTATTTAATAACAATTATATTACCGATGCACCCTGCCTGCCTTCGCGAAGTGCTCTATGGAGTGGACGGACTGGATTTCATACTGGTGTAGTAGGACACGGGGGTACATCGGCAGATCCACACGTGGAAGGAAATTACAGGGGATTTAGAGATCAGTATGATGCTACAAGTTTTATTGCTGCATTACGAAAGGCTGGATATTATACAACTACGGTTAGTTCCTTTGGTGAGCGACATTCAGCCTGGTGGTGGTATGCGGGTTGGAATGAAGTCTTTAATTGTGGCAAGGGTGGTGGTGAGTTAGCAAATGACGTAACTCCTTACGCATTGAATTGGATAGAGAGTCATGCTGAAGATGAAAATTGGTTCCTGCATGTGAATTACTGGGATCCACACACACCATACCGTACACCAATGGGGTATGGTAACCCATTTGAAGCAGAGCCAATCGATGAATGGTATACAGAAGAGTTACGAAAAAAATGTTATGCTGGTTATGGTCCCCATAGTGCCAGAGAACTTCATGACTACCCATCAGATGCAGCTGAACGGACAGCGAAAAACCACCCTCGTGTATCAATGACATCTCTTGAAACGATGGCAGATGTTAAGAAGTGGATTGATGGATATGATACAGGTATTTGGTATGCGGACCAGCATGTCGGAAAGCTATTACACGCATTAGACGATAAAGGGATTCTTGACGATACTGCGATTATTGTAACTTCTGATCATGGTGAGTCTCAAGGGGAATTAAATGTATGGGGAGACCATCAATCGGCCGATGATATTATTTGTCGAGTACCTTTGATAATTTCCTGGCCCGGAGTAGCAAACTACAGTCGAATCGATAATGCTTACCATCATCATTTTGATTGGGCGGCAACGATCATAGAACTCGCAGGTGGTTCAGTTCCTGATTGCTGGGATGGGAAATCATTTCGAGAAGCATTGGAGGAAGGGCGCGAAGAAGGGAGAGACTATTTGGTGACTAGCCAAGCTGCGTGGTCATGTCAAAGAGGTGTCCGCTTTGATCATGAAGGAAAACACTATATATGCTTGCGTACATATCATGATGGGCATAAAGATTTTGATAAAATCATGATGTATTGCCTGAGTGACGATCCTCATGAAGAGGTTAATCTTGCATTAACCTATCCAGAGTTGGTCGATAAAGCCATGGGAATGCTGGCGGATTGGCATCACAATCAGATGGTGACAGCATCATCCGATATCGATCCAATGGTTACCGTATTGAATGAAGGCGGCCCTTTTCACACTCGCGGCAAAATGAAGGATTATTGCGGGTACCTGGAAAAGACAGAAAGAGCTAAGCACGCAAAGACTTTGATGGAAAGACATCCTGACGAAATAGCGGATCAATATCCTTATTAATGAAAAATTGAGAGATTTAGTTAGAATATTTTAAGTTACAACTTCATAGCAAAAGTGAGTTTGAATTGAATTTACATTCTACATTTATTTCTGTAAGAAAGTTGCTTACTACTTGAATCTAAGAAGTTATATAATGGATCGATGGGAGAACGTTTGACTTATCTTACAAACACAATGAATATGATTTCGATCCAG
Organism: uncultured Anaerolineaceae bacterium; assembly: GCA_964595925.1. Taxonomy (GTDB): domain Bacteria; phylum Chloroflexota; class Anaerolineae; order Anaerolineales; family Anaerolineaceae; genus SpSt-1165. The sequence continues at coordinate 29,744 of CAZQSG010000015.1, forward strand.
ATTGGTGACCATAAATAAATGGGAGATGAAGAATGCCTTTGCAGAATGGATACGAACTAAAAGGAAGATACCGGATTGATGAGATTATTGCCCAGGGGGGAATGGGAGCGATCTATCGTGCAACAGATATTTCTTTGGAAATTGAAGTTGCTGTCAAAGAAAACTTTTTTCCTTCTGAAGAGGCAATACGCCAGTTTACCCGTGAAGCACGGATACTGGCTAATTTAAGGCATTCCAATTTACCAAGAGTAACCGACCATTTTGAAATTCCAGAACACGGGCAATATCTGATTATGGATTTTATTGATGGCAAAGATTTAAAAGAAATATTGGCGGAACAGGGTGCCATTTCTGAAATTGAGGCAATCCGCATTGGTAAAGCGGTATGCAATGCATTAGGTTATTTACACAATCGGAACCCTCCAATTATTCATCGAGATATTAAACCCGGCAATATCAAAATTACGTCTGGAAATGAAATCTATCTGGTGGACTTCGGATTAGCGAAGCAAGATGCCGCCGGGGAAGTCACTATGACAGGGGCGCAAGCATTGACGCCTGGTTTTGCTCCACCCGAGCAATACGGGCAGGGAACAGATCTTCGATCTGATATCTATTCTTTAGGGGCTACTCTTTATGCTGGTGTTACAGTTAATGCTCCCCCAGACGGTCTGACAAGAGCAGCTAGAAATCAAACTTTGGTCGATATTCGCACAAAAAATGCCAAAATCTCTTCTGGATTAGAAGCAATTATTCAAAAAGCAATGATGCTATCGCCCAATGACCGATACCAAAATTCAGACGAATTTCTTAATGCGTTGAATCATATTAATCAGGTTACACCTGTACTCGATAAAACCATTTTGAGATCAACTCAACAAGATATTCAGGATGTTACAGAAATCGCTTCTGTAAGACAAGTTCCTCCCATTAATGTTGAGAAACAAGTCTCAAAGAGGAAACGACCAATTATTAAACAATGGTGGTTTTTTGTTATATTGTTCATTTTTCTAATTGGAACCGGCTTTGGAGTCAGTCAAATCCTTCAAAAAGGGAAAACCTTCAATTCGATACCGACTGATAGAATGCCAACAATGACAAATAATGTTGTTGCTTTATTGGAGGAAGAAGTTATTCTAACCAACACGGTTGAGGAAAAATATGAAATAACGATCACAGCAACAAACACCGCGGTGGTCGCTACATTAACAAATATCCCTACAGAAACTCCAGAACCCACAACTACTGAAGAACCAATTATTGAGGCGACACCCATGGGAGGTGGGGGGGGAAAGTTAGCTTTCGCTTCTGATAGAAACGGTGAACCTCAGATTTACTTATTAGATATAGTTACGAGAGATATTTCTCAGTTAACAACGGTATCTGGTGGGGCATGTCAGCCTGATTTTTCTCCAGATGGTTCTCAGATTGTATTTATCTCTCCATGTGCTAAAAGCCAGCAAGATTATCTAGGCAGCAGGCTATTTATTATGCAAGTAGACGGTAGCAGATTGTTTCCATTAAATACCTTGCCAGGGGGAGATTTTGACCCTGCATGGAATCCTGCAGACGACAATATTATCGCCTTTACTTCTTATCGAAACAACAGTCGTCCACACATCTTCCTTTATGATTTAGCGACAAAATCAGTAATCGATCTAAGTGCCGTTACCGCATATGATAGAGCTGCAGATTGGTCTCCTGATGGGCAATACCTGGTTTATCAACAGGTATATGATGGGGTTAATGGAATCTTTTATGTAAAGCCAGGTGAGTCTAAAAGAATTTCGATATCTAATACCACGTTAGAATCTTTTTCTCCAGCCTGGTCAAATGATGGTGAATTGGTCTATTATAGTCAGGGGAAGAATCTTCCCAGCTTAGTCGGCAGACAGGTTAACAATTTGTCCTCACCAGAAAGTATTATTTCAGATATAAAACCAATTTGGGACGCGGTATTTTCACCTGACGATTATTGGATTGCTTATATGGGGTTGGGTAGTGGTACAAATCGCGATATCTTTATTATGCTTAGCAATGGTGGATTTGTTGAAAATCTAACAAATGACGGAGCTTATGATTTTGATCCTGTGTGGCATCCTTGAAAGCTAAGACATTTCTGAGTTTGAGGTTACTTTTCTCCTGGTTTTTAGATTACCAATTTTCCTCATAATTTTCAAGATTTTGGGCGTTACTTTAATGTACAAGTGATGGAGTAGAGGATTAATAGAAAAGTCCCAAGCGCCGATTGTGCGGACGGTTTCACCTGAAAATCCTTGTTTGAATCGGAAAACACCCCACATTGGATCGCTTTCATTCAGGTTGAACGGAGCTCCCCAAAGGTCATACCGGTCACAACCCTTATTTTTTGCGATCTTAATTGCTTCCCATTGTAACAAATAGCTTGCCATTTTATTTCGATGGAGAGAACGGGACATGCCGTGTATATACCACGCTCGCCCCGCAAAGTGAAAGAGCATCAAAGCTGCAATCGGTTCATTTTTATAAGATGCAATAAGGGGTGTTAATTTCCCCTGATTGTAGAAAAGGGTCCAAACCAGCAAATAGTAATTTTCTGAACGAATTGTAAAATTATCTCGGATTGCTGTTTCCGCATACATATTGGCTAACATATCGAAGTCTGATGGGGTTCCTTCTGAAATCGTTACTCCTTTTTTTACAGATAACCTGACATTGTATCGGGTTTTCTGTTTCATGTTTGCCAGCAATTCATCTTCTGTGTTGTTTAAATCTAACCAAACTGTATTTTTAAATTGAATTTGATCTTGTGAATAGTGCCAACCATGTTGTTTGAGCTCACTAAGAAGATTAATACCATTCGTATTTGAGGTAGCACTTTCGGTTTCTGGGATGCCCTTACCTATGATTACTTCCGGGTCAATTTTCAAGAGAAAGGATTTATTTTCTTTTGCGATAAGAATGATATCCTTTAAAACCCTTTGTCTCAGCTCAACGTTGTTCCAATCCAGGATTGGACCCCGTGGAATGTACATAAGATTATATTTGAATCTCAATGGTCCGATTTTAATATTCTTTAACAGAATATTAGCCATCGCAACTGTTTTGCCGTTAACATCACGCCAGGATTTTTGAATATTTC
>CAZQSG010000016.1:0-32757 GCA_964595925.1 uncultured Anaerolineaceae bacterium
CCATATTGTGTTTTAAAAGAGGCCCACTCCTTTGTTTGCAGCAGGTGCGGCTCCGGCATGTGTGATAAGTCTATGTTCCATTGTGGGTTATCTGTCATAAATTATTATTTGCTTTTCGAATTGATTGTAATTTTTCATATGCCTTGTAGAGAGCTGGATGATAAATCCGATCAAAGGCGCCACAAGCGCGCTTTATTTGCCCGCCAAAGCCCCTTTTGAAGCGATATACTCCCCATAAACCATCAGATCTACCTTTGAATTGGGCTTCTAGTTCTTCTGGCCCAGCATCCGGAATCCCCCAAAGGTCGTAAGTTTCACAACTGTGTTCTTTTGCCCATTTCATCGCTTCAAATTGCAATAGGTAGGTGGGCATGCGGCTTCTTTCTTTGTTAGAAGACGAACCATAAAAATAATAAGCTCGTGTTCCAGAAGAAAAGATCATAATGGCAGCTAATGGTTGGTTTCCGTATTTTGCAAGCAAAATAGTACTATATTCCGGGTGAAAAAGATTGAATACTTGCTGATAGTACTCTTCTGAATGAACGCCAAAACCATCCCTTTTGCCGGTTTCTATCATAAGGTTCTGATAAATTGTTAAATCATTTGATTGTGAAATTATTATATCTTTTCTAGATGCAAGACGGATATTATATCTTGTTTTTTGTTTCATGGCCTGCAACCATACTTCTTGATCTCCTGCAAGTGAAACGACTATAGTTCTTCTGGGCTGAATTGGGGATGAAGGCTGCGCATAACCATTCATCAATTCTGCGATTTCATCCTCCTGATCATCCCAGGTATCAGGTTCAATTTTTAGGAAAATAGATTTATTCTGCTTACAAATTAGATCAATTTCAGCAAATAAACTTCTCCAGGAAACCTTTGGTCCGATCGGTCCTTTCGGTATGTATGCAATTGTTCTAGATAAAGGCAATTTTCGAAAAAGAATTTGTGCACCAGCACCATTATGTATCAACTGTTTTGAATACCATCCGAAATTTGATTTTAATTTCCCCCATTCATCCATTTGAAGAATATGGGCAGATGGGTTAGATTTGATAAATTCTTTCCACTGGATAGAAGTCACTTCAGGCATTAATATTTCCATGTTCGACTTGAGTTGTTTCAAACTTTGCATCAGGAATTACTTCCTCAAGTGTTTTAATAATCTCTTGAGGTTTTCCTTGTACAGCTAATTCGTTTAGTCGAGATATAACAGTTTCTAATTCATCATTTTTCAGATTGTTTTGGTTATCCAGTCTGAATATGTCAGGGTGAGGTGTTGGTTTAAAAATATGTCCTTCATCCCAAAGGTCTTCGCTCAATTTATCACCGGGACGAATTCCTGTAAAAACAATTTCAATATCTCTGCCGGGCTCCAGACCAGATAAACGGATTAAGTCCTCGGCGAGATCCAATATTCGAGTTTGTTCTCCCATATTCAGAACAAAGATATCACCACATTTTCCAAATGTTGCTGATTGCAACACTAAATATACAGCTTCAGGAATTGTCATGAAGTAGCGTTTCATGTCAGGATGAGTGATGGTAACAGGGCCGCCCTTGGCAATCTGGTTTTTAAAAATTGGAACTACGCTGCCTCTACTACCGAGTACATTTCCAAAGCGAACGACGGAATAATCCGCTTTAACTCTTTGTGCTTCATCAAGAACTACCATTTCTGCCATTCTTTTAGATGCCCCCATGATATTAATCGGATGGATGGCTTTGTCAGTTGAGATCATAACTAAGCGTTCGACATTAAATTCTGTGCATAATGCGACAATGTTAGCTGTACCGATTACATTGTTAGTGATTGCTTCTTCTATGTTGTATTCCATGAGAGGTACATGTTTATGGGCTGCTGCATGAAAAACAATTTGAGGTGTGAATCTTCGAAAAACCGTTTCTAGTCTATTGTTATCGCGAATGTCTGCAATAATCGGTATTGTTTTTATTGAAGGATGATTCTCTTTTAATTCTTGATGAATTTCAAAGATAGAGTTTTCTCCGTGTCCCAGCAAATAAAGGACGTCTGGATGACGCCGTGCAATCTGACGACAGAGTTCGCTTCCTATTGAACCGCCTGCTCCCGTTACAAGGATAGCTTTGTCCTGCAATTTCATACGGATCATATCATCATTAAGACGAGTTGGTTTTCTTCTCAAAAGGTCTGTAATTTGTACTGTTCTCAGACGGCTGACACCGACGGAACCTTCTATTAATTCATAAATACCAGGGATCGTGCGGAATGGAATATCAAATTTATGACAGCCATCAGTAACGAGTCTTGCAACTCGCCCCGGGGCAGAAGGTATTGCAATTATTACTTCATCTACCTTGTAATTTTCTAACACTTTTTGGATTTCAGTAACCGTACCAATTACTCTGATGTCGTTAATCACCATGTTTTTTTTCGTAGGATCATCATCTAAAAAGCCAATGGGGATGAGGTTTAATTTCGGGGTTTTTTGCAATTCCTTAACAACGATAGCTCCGGCATCACCCGCGCCAACAATGAGAACACGATCCAGATGGGGGTTATCCGTAAGGTAATTAGCTGCACACCGACTTTCAATTACAAGACGTAATAAAAATCTTGATCCACCAATTAATACAAGGCTAAGAGCCCAATCAATAATTAAAACAGATCTTGGAAATGCCGTAAAAATATCTGTATAAAAAAGGAGAAGCATTATGATTGCAACGAAGAGAGATGCAGTGCTGACAGAGACAACGACCAGTTTGAGTTCCTTTGTGCTGGCATAGATCCACATCCGTCTATACATTCCAAACAAAAAGAATACGAATGGTTTAATAAAAATCGATATAACTAAAAACCATAGGAGACTAGAAAGATAGGTGCGAAAGTCGGAAACAAGCTCTAATCTTAGCAAGTAACTTAATAAAATTGAAACGATAATTATTATCAAGTCTGCTATAAGAAAGTATAGATTCCGTATGTGTTTAATTGAATTCATTATAATTATCTTCCACGAAAGCCAAGAACCTGACCAATTGTCCTGGCCATTATATGAATGTCGAATAAAAATGAACGGTGTTTGATGTAATAGAGATCATATTCTAATTTTTCACTGGTCTCTTTAATGGTGGCTGCATATGATTGATGGATTTGCGCCCATCCCGTGAGACCTGGTTTTGCAAGTAATCTTGCTCGATAGAATGGCACATTCTTTTCAAATTTATTCACGAATTGTGTAATCTCTGAACGGGGACCTACAACCGACATTTTACCACGCAAAATTTGTAAAACTTGCGGTAATTCATCCAGATGAGTTTTTCTCAATATATGCCCAACTCTAGTAATTCTGGAATCGTTCTTCATAGTTGGTTTCAGTTCACCATTTGAAGAATCATTTATCATTGTACGATATTTTATCAAGATATAAGGGTTTCCGTTTCTCCCAATGCGTTCCTGTTTTATTAATACAGTCCCTTTGCTATCTAATTTAATCACAAGTGCCAGAAAAGGAAACGTCAGGATGAAAGGTATAAGTCCGATTAAACTAATTATAATGTCGAAGAATCTTTTGAAGATGGTATAGGATTCTGATGAGTGCGCTTGATCAAAAAAAGTTTTTAACAACCAATCATTGTCAAGATAAGCGATCGGAACACGCCCAAGTAATTCTTCATACATAATAGGCATGGTTGTGATCTGAGTTCCAGTCTCTTCTGCTTTGAGCAAAAGAGTTAATAATTCATCCTGGATATCATAAGTAATTGCACAAATTATGTCAGTAATTCCATTTTCCCGGATGATATCAAGGAGATCATCTCGATTTCCTAATACTCTAATCCCTTGAATTATTTCTCCAATCTTATTCGGATCATCATCAAGCAGCCCTACTAATTTAAATGGTTCTGGGTGTATATTAATAATTACATCAGATATAGCCCGTCCAGCGTTTCCAGCTCCAACAATTAGCACCCTCCTCATGAAAATCGGCGTGGTAAAGAGTTTGATATAGATTAGACGCCAAAGTAAAGTCAGGATTGAGACAATGGGGATGAATATTGCTACAGAAATTCTTGGAAGAGGATTTGTTGATCCAACAGTAAAGTAAATAATCAGATAGAGGATAAACCCAATTCCTGATGCTAAAATAATTGCGAGAATTGTTGCTTTCTTGTTGGCTGCTTTCCTTATGTCATACAATTCAATTATTAAAAGGCTCCAGACAAAAGGAATCAGATAGAACCAGCTGGGGGTTCTTGAGGTTAAAAATTCTAATGAAAAAATTAACCATGAGTCCAGATGCGCCCAGATATATAATGCTGCGAATAAACTCAAGATGCTCGCTAAAAGGTCTCCTGTAAACAATACAATAATACGCTCAGTATTGCTGAGTCGCAGGAATGAAACTTGCTGATCTTTTTCTTTTGAATTGCGATTCATAAATAATGTCTTCTTCTTATAAATTAAAAAGTGAGTTAATGGCTGAATATAGGAAACCTAAACCCCAGGAAAAATGCATTGTGAGAATTGAGAAAACCGTCAATCTCCACATTTTAAATGGTTTTTCAGTAGAACGAATTGAGTTGTGGGTGCCTAAGAATAGGGCAACAATATAAATAATGATTTCTCCTATGAAGAAAAGGAAAAAACGATAATTAATTATGCTAGTTATAAATAGAACTGCCAGAGATAATAAGAAAACAGGAGGTAATGCTTGCCGTACCCGAATTGTATCAGGATATCGTAAAAGCATTTTAAATTTCCAGAAGCCATACCTCCAGTATTGTTTCGCCAGTTTCTTGTAATTTTCTCTCGAAAAATATGCACAGTGGATGGATGAGTCCAGAAAAATACGCCCCCCGGATTTTATTATCCTCGCGTTGAGTTCATAATCTTCGTTGCTGAGAAGTGTTTCATCATAAAGGCCAACTTTGTCAAGTGTGCTTCGGAGGAATGCGCCAAAAGGCACTGTGTCAACATAGCCTGATTTGCTGCTTGCGATGCGATAGTTTGCTCCACCAACCCCTAGCGGGTGAGAAGCAGCAATTGCAATAGCTTTTGCTGTCAGCGTGTCACTTGAAGGGTTGATGATCCACACCCCGCCAACATTTTCTGCTATCCCATTTTTTAGTAAAGTTACACAACGCTCTAAATAGTCGTTGCTGGGAATTGAATGAGCATCAAGACGTATGATATATTTTCCTGAAGAATTATTGATAGCACAATTTAAACCTGCCGGTATATTTTGTCTACTATTTTCAACGACAGAAATATTTATTTCGGGATGATTATTTTTGAATTTTGCTATATTATCTAGTGTGGAATCATCTGATAAACCATCTGCAATAATAATTTCGTATTCATCAGGAGAAATTGTTTGATTAAATAGTGAATCCAGCAACTTATGTATCGTCGCTTCTTCATTGCGGCATGGAATAATAACAGAAATATCAAACACTAAGATTTATGGTAATGCTATAGCTTCAATTTCCACAGCAGCGTTCTTTGGAAGGGCGGCAACCTGAATGGCAGAGCGTGCGGGGAATTCGCTTGAAAAGAATTCAGCATAAATTTCATTCATTAATGAAAAATCTGCCATATTCTGTAAGAAAACTGTAACTTTAACCACTTTGGTTAAAGCAGACCCGGCGGCGATCAAGATTTCTTTTAAGTTAATTAAAGCTTGTTTGGTTTGGGCCTGAATTCCACCTTCTACCAGTTGACCAGTTTGTGGATCCATACCAAGTTGGCCTGCTGTAAAGATAAGAAAGTCTGTTTTTACAGCAGCAGAATAGGGGCCAATTGCTTTTGGTGCATTTTGAGCGACAACAGGTTGTTTCATTTTATTTGGTTCCTTTTTCCGTTTGATTTTACTTAACGGCACATTAATTCAGCTATAATAATTGTTGAAGATCCTCCACTTGATTATAACATTGAATGGTTTCGAGTCACTGTCAAAAAGATTTTGCATAAAAGGATGTTGGATTAGCAAAGATATTAATGGATATTTCATTTACCTTTACAGAATTAGATATACATACAACTGTTATTGCAGTAATATTTTTCTTAATACTAATCGGCATAATAATTTTGGTTCAGGGTCGCAAAATAATAAGGTATGGAACTCAAATAACTTATTATCAAAAGAGAAGAAAAATTGTCCAGCGTGGTTGGTATTTCATTTTGGTGGCTTTGATTTTTGGAATTGTTGCCCTGGTAATTGGACAATATGGCGAGGATATGATCTATAGCGTTTATCCTCCTTCTCCGACTACCACTCTGACATCCACAACAACATTGACCCCGACAATTACTATTACGCCCACTATAACTTTGACACCGACATTAACCATTACACCAGCGATTAGCTCTACTCCTTCTTTGTCTAATAAAATAATGTCAGAGTTTTCTGGTGAAACTACACCTAATTATGACGCCCTGTTTAGTCCGCTGGTTTTTGCTTTTTCCATTGATGAGGGTTTCCAACCCGTTAACCCAGGATATGAATTTTATCCCCCAATACAGAAAATCTTTGCCTCATTCAGCTTTGATCAGATGCGGCCTGGTTCTCAATGGACAGCTGTTTGGATCAATCCAGATAGAGAAATTATTTTTTATGAGACTTCAACATGGGGAGAATATACCGGAGGATATGGTTATTCCAAATGCGAGCTAAGCGAAGATGAGTGGATCCTAGGAGAATATGAAGTTCAATTCTTTTTGGGTGAAACTTGGAAAACCAGCGGGAGGTTTGTAGTTTCCAGTAATGATGGAATGGAGGAGGAGCAACTAGACGGACCAACGGATACTCCTTCGCCATAATCATTTTTATTTGATACTATTATTAATTCTTCGACAATTGACAAGAAACATCTTAGATATATTGGGGTTGTGAATCTAGCTTGTTTAATTCCACCGCTACGGTGGCAGCAATTCGAGCATTGTTTTTCAACAAATCAAGGTTAGTTATCATACTTCTTCCACCGCTTAATTCATTCACTTTTGCAAGCAAGAAAGGTGTAACGTCTGCCCCATGGATACCTTGTCTCTCGGCTTTTTCTAAAGCCTTTACAATTATTGATTCTACCTTCTGATAGTCGATGGCACTTTTCTTGGGCGGCGGAACAACCAGTAATATTGATGAATTTAGCCCCATCGACCAATGGTTAATTGCTATTTTTGCAACTTCGGTGGGAGAATTAACCGAAGCGCTAACAGGAAGGCCACTATTTCTTGAGAAAAATGCAGGAAAGATGTCCGTTTCGTAACCAATTACCGGAACCCCCATTGTCTCAAGATATTCAAGTGTTGCTGGAAGATCTAGGATTGATTTTGCGCCAGCACAAACAACGACCATTGGTGTGTGAGATAATTCTTGAAGGTCCGCACTGATGTCAAAACGGTTTCCACGGTGAACGCCGCCGATACCGCCGGTGGCGAAAACTTTAATGCGTGCTGAATAAGCTGCTATAAGTGTCCCACAAACAGTAGTTCCGCCGTTAAGTCGGTTTGCCATGGCTATTCCAATGTCACGTCTGCTAATTTTCTTTGTCTGTGTAGAAGGATTACCTAAGAAAGAAACTTGCTCCTGTGAAAGGCCTATATGAAATTTTCCGTCAATCATTGCAATTGTGGCCGGCTCTGCGCCATTTTCCCTTACAACAACTTCCATATCTAAACCGAGTTTAATATTGGCTGGATATGGAAGGCCATGTGTTAGAACAGCAGTCTCCAGAGCTACAATTGGTTTTTTCTGTGCTTGTGCAAATTGTATGGCCTGGCTGAAAATCAAGAACTTATTCATATTCTTCCCTACCGAAATAAATCGGTTATGATTGAGATAATAAATACATTATAAGGATTGTAATTCAAATGAAGGTTGATTTCCACTGCCACACCGTTTATTCTGGGGATAGTCTTCTTGAGCCAGAGAAAATGATTTCAAAAGCAAAGAAGATAGGTTTAAATAAAGTTGCTATTACCGACCATAATACCATCAAGGGGGCTATAGTATCTGCTGGGTTTGCACCTGAAATGGTAATCATTGGCGAAGAAATAAGAGTTCGAAAGAATGGTAAATTTATTGGTGAAATTTTGGGATATTTTCTTGAAGAAGAAGTGCCAGGCGATTTAGAAATTGAAGAGGCCTTGAATTTATTGCGAAATCAAAATGCTTTTATCAGTGTTCCACATCCATTTGATGCTGTTCGGAGCAAATGGACAAACTCATCATTGGTTCAGTATATTAAATTCTTAGATGCGATAGAAGTGTTTAATTCGCGTACGTTGACAGCAAAACCGAATAAAGATGCTCTGAGGTTTGCAAGTGAACATGGGATTATTGGACTAAATGGATCAGATGCTCATTCCTGGTTTGAGTTAGGCCAATCTTATGTAGTTATTCCAGAATTTTCGACTGCAGATGGGTTAAGGAAAGTGATAAAAAACGCTCAACTGGTCAATCGAAAATCATCTGGTTTGATCCGTTTCTCATCAAAAATAGCCACTCTTCGGTGGAGGTATGGTTATAGACCTTGACATTATTAAAAGATTTGTTAAACTAGAACAATGCTGGGCCGGTGGCGGAACTGGCAGACGCATCAGACTTAAAATCTGACGGTGGAAACATCTTGTGGGTTCGAATCCCACCCGGCCTACAAAAAGCGCCCTCAATTTGAGGCCGCTTTTTGTTTTGAGACTGATTTATACAAACACCCTGAATTCCATTCGGATTCAATATAAAAGACTTTTTCAACCGGTAGGGAAAACACTATCGTGAGACGATATTCCGATGACAATAGTGTCTGTACGGTGTAAAATTGATGAGTGGATATTATGGAATAAAAAGGCAAAAATGTCTCCAAAGAAATTGTTTAATAACTTCTATTCTTTTCTTCAAAAATTTTCACTGAAACAAGACTTGGTTGCTGGCCTAACTGTCTCAATCGTTTCTATCAGTTCCGCAATGGCTTATGCTGCAATTGCAGGTGTTAATCCTATCCATGGATTATATGCAGCGATATTTCCGGCTATCGTCGGATCTTTATTTGGTTCATCAAAAGTATTGATTACTGGGCCAACCAATGCTACCGCATTGGTAACAGCAAGTATTCTCATTGGATTAGGGGTTGATGATAAACAGTATGTCGAAATGGTTTTTGCTCTTGCAATCCTGAGTGGATTAATGAGATTGTTTTTTGGCTTAATAAATTTTGGATCATTCATAAAGTTTATTTCTAATTCGGTGTTAACAGGCTTTCTTGCTGGAGTAGGCATATTAATTGCTATTGGACAATTGGGAAATCTAACCGGGTTGATGATACCCAAAAATGAAGGGGTTTTTGGCATCATTCAGAATTTGTATAATAGTTTCTCAAATGTTAATTTAACAGTGATGGGGACTGGTGTGGTGTCTATCCTGCTGATTCTGGTCATTAAGAAGGCATTCCCAAAAATTCCTGCAGCATTTGTTGCTATTGTTACTGTCAGCTTGATAGTTCAGTTAATTAATTATGACGAAGCCGGAGTTCGTTTGGTAAGCGATTTAAATATTCCAAAGAATCCAGGTTTAAATTTTCATATTCCAAAGGTTAAATCCGAGGAAATAATCTCGTTGATACCAGGTGCATTAGCTCTATCTATTTTTACTTTAATTGAAGCCGCTTCAACTTCAAAGATGTTTTCAGGATCGAATGAGAAACCGTTAAATATTTCAAAAGAATTTTGTGCTCAGGGACTTGCTTCCATAGTTGGCGGTTTTTTTATGGCTATCCCAAGTTCAGGTTCTCCATCTCGAACAGCCATAAATTATTCCAGTGGTGCCAAAAGTCGATTATCTGGTGTATCGTCTGGTATTTTTCTCTTTTTGTTTTTACTCTTGTTTTCCAAATGGATCGGATTTATTGCTTTACCCAGTCTTGCTGCTGCAATTCTTGTATCAGGTCTTCGGTTGATTAAAGTTGACCAAATTCGTATTCTTTGGAATTACAGAACTGAATCAAAAATTGTATTTCTAGGAACATTTTTCGCTACAATGTTCTTCCCTTTGCACTACTCAATTTATTTTGGCATAGGTATTTCGGTTATTCTTCATTTATTAGAAGGTAGTGAAGTTCATTTGTCGTATCTTGTTTCTTCACTAGGCGGACAAATTATCGAGAAAAGTTTAGAACAATTAGTGGAGGAATCTCCTGAAATTGCAGTTGTCAATATCCAGGAAGGCCTATCTTTTAGCCAGGTCGAAGGCCTTGAAGAGAAGATACTTCCAATATTAGAACAGAAGATTAGAGTAGTCATTCTCAGAGTTCGACGTGTTAAAATAATTGGAAGTACAGGTATCATTGCAATTAAAAGGATTATCTTATATGCGAAAAAAAACAACATTCAGATCATTATATGCGGTATTCAACCTGATGTAAGAAAAAATTTGGAAATGGCCGGCATCGAGAAATTACTAAATCGCGAAAATATTTTTGATGCTAGTGAAGTAGTTTATGATTCAATGAAAAGTGCAATTCATTGCGCAGAACAACGACTATTAACAGTGCAGGAGATTTGAATGAATACATATAAAGATGTTTTAGCAATTGATATTGGTGCAGAAAGTGGACGCGCCATACTGGGACGGTATGAAAGCGGAAAATTAACGTTATATGAGATTCACAGGTTCTTGAACAAAGCTGTGAGACTGCCCGATGGGTTGCATTGGGATTTACTATACTTGCTTGATGAGATAAAAACAGGAATAAAAAAAGCGGCAGATCAATATGGCGATTCTTTGCTTAGCGCAGGGATAGACACATGGGGCGTTGATCATGCGTTATTAGATCATAATGACGGTTTGACCTTTTTGCCATTTCATTATAGAGACAGCCGGACAGATGGCCTCTTGGAAGAAGCTTACAAAATTGTGCCTAAAAATATTATTTTTGAGCGTACGGGTCTCCAGTTTATGTCCATTAATACACTCTATCAATTATTATCTCTTGTGAAGGTAAACTCACCTGCGCTGTCCTCTGCTGAAACTTTTTTGACGATTCCAGACTTATTAAATTTCTGGCTGACAGGGAAAAAAGTATGCGAATTTAGTATTGCCACAACAACCCAATGCTATGATCCCAGAAAAGGTGATTGGGCATATGGGTTAATTGAAAAATTAGGAATTCCAACAAAAATTTTCCCTGAAATTGTACCCTCTGGCACGATATTGGGCCCTTTGTTGCCTTTTGTTCAGAAAGAGACTGGTACAGAAAATTTGATAGTAATAGCACCTGCCTGCCATGATACTGGAAGTGCTGTTTTATCTGTTCCAGCAAAGGAAATGGGGGCTGCATTTATCAGTTCAGGTACATGGTCTCTAATTGGCATGGAAGTTGATGAACCTTTGATTACTGAAGAAGCACAAGAACTTAATTTTACAAATGAAGGTGGATTCAACGGTAATTTCCGATTTCTGAAGAATATTACCGGATTGTGGCTAATTCAAGAATGCCGAAGATATTGGAAATCAAATGGCGAGGATTTGGATTACGAGCAAATCACATCATTAGCAGAAAGGGCGACGCCTTTAGTCTCATTTATTAACACTGATGAAGCTAAATTTATAAAGCCTGGCAACATGCCAATCAAGATTCAGGAGTTTTGTGAAAAGAGTGGACAATTGGTGCCTGAAACAAAGGGGGAAATTGTTAGATGCGTTTTAGAAAGTTTGGCAATGAAATATCGGGATGAATTTTCAAACCTCGAAAGAATATCAAAGCGTCGGATTGAAACATTACATATAGTTGGTGGTGGGACACAGAACCAATTGCTGAACCAATTTACAGCCAATTCATTAAATCGGAAAGTTATAACCGGACCTGTAGAGGCAACTGCTGTTGGCAATATTCTTGGTCAATTAATTGCTCTTGGCGAAATCGAATCGGTAAATTCAGCAAGAGAAGTTGTTCGCAGCTCATTCACTTTAGAAGAATATCTTCCTGAAAAAATGGATGTATGGTCTAATGCATACCAGAGATACAGCTGCATTATAGGCCAACAATGATGATAAAAAGCCAGTAAAAGTACCGAACAATCCTTTTTAACCAGTTCACTTAATTGCATTTTGCAAGAGTTGACTTCATAAAACCAGTGTGTAGTGATTTTGATAAAAATGCGCGTAGCCATATAAGCATTTTCTATTTACTTACATTATAAACATAAAGTTTCTGCTTCTTTAAAAGCATAAATTATTAATCGATGTGACAATAATAATTAAGGATAATATTTGAATAAAATAGGAGATCATCTTTTTGATGATCTCCTATTTTATATATAAAACTTAATCAAATTACGAATAAAGGGGACCAAAGTTTTCGCAGGCACGAAAATCAGCGGACTCCATATCTTTTGTACCAAAAGCAGTCCAGGAACTTGGACGGAAGATGTCCTGATCTGACAGATTGTGCATATAAACAGGGATGCGCAACATTGAGCAAAGTGTAATAAGGTCTGCGCCAATATGACCGTAAGCCATTGCACTATGATTTGCTCCCCAGTTATTCATCATTGAGTAAACATCATTGAATGGGTGGCTGCCGGTAAGTCGGGGAACAAACCAGGTAGTTGGCCATGTAGGATCAGTACGGTTGTCCAACACTGAACCAACCTCATCCGGTAAGCTAATAGACCAGCCTTCAGCTAATTGTAGGACGGGACCCATGCCTTTTATGATGTTAATTCTGATAGCGGTTAAGGGCATGCCACCAAGTGTAAGGAAGTTTGAAGAATAACCTCCCCCCCGGAAATAAGCACTGGCTGCTGGGTGCCATCTGGTAACATTCAAGCAATTATTTACATCTTCCTGATCTATTTCCCAGAATGGCTTCATGACAGAGTTTCCATCGGTATCGCTCATTTGACCAGAGCCATCAAGACTTGCTGCTCCGGAATTTACCATGTGGATAAAACCGTTTTTTGCAGCACCTTTCAGGGTGTGTCCGGTAACTCGCTTAACAGCTTCAGGACTCCAATAGGTACGTACATCTGCAAAAATACTGGGTCTATGGGTTAACAGATAGGCAAACAGCATACTGGTCGCGTTTAGTGTGTCATTTTCTGTTGCCATAACATAGGGGGCGCGAATCCCGTTCCAATCAAACGATGAACATAGAATGGCTTCCATGAAATCACCATTGGGGAAATGATCTGTCCATTGTCGTTGCCCCTGGAAGCCAGCTGCGATTGCATTGTGACCTAGTGCTTCTTCTCCGAAACCTAGATCATTGAGTCTTGTATTGCCGACCATTAGATCACGACCGATCATGGTCATTTTAGTTACAAATTCCCAGTTTTTATCTTTCTTTTCGCGAGATTGTTGGTTTTCATGTGGGTTCTTATCATCCCCTTCAATGCAATTCTCTTTAACCCAGGCAAGAGCTAAATTGTATTCTTCGGGATCATAAATTTTTTCATCAATCCTTCGAATAATTTCGCTCATATCAACACTTTCACAGCGCATTCCGAGAAATTCTTCAAAAAATGATTGGTCAATAATCGAACCGCCTATACCCATAGCAACACTTCCGATAGAGAGATATGATTTACCTTTCATGTAGGCAACTGCGAGGCCAGATTTAGCAAATTGAAGGATTTTATTTTGAACGTCCTGCGGGATAGAATCATCATCCAGGTCTTGAACATCATGCCCATAGATGCCAAATGCAGGGAGGCCTTTTTGGTTGTGGGCAGCGAGTACAGCTGCGAGGTAAACTGCGCCAGGGCGTTCTGTGCCGTTGAATCCCCAAATTGCTTTTGGAATCAGCGGATCCATATCCATGGTTTCTGAACCATAACACCAGCAGGGGGTTACAGTCAGGGATACACCAACACCAGCTTTTTTGAATTGCTCAGCAACAATTGCTGCCTCTGTGACCCCGCCGATGGTGGTTTTGGCTATTTCACATTGAACAGGTTCACCGTTGGGATATTTCAGGTTATTAGAAATAAGGTCTGCTGCAGCTAAGGCCATATTCATGGTTTTTTCTTCTAATAATTCACGAACACCTTTGCGTCTACCATCAATTGTCGGCCGAATACCAACTTTGGGATAATTACCAACTGGGCCAAAATTATGTTGGGCCATATGATTCCTCCATAAAAGATGAAAATTAATACCTGATACTTAAACAAAGTATTTATTTTGATAAAATACCCAGCAGCTTGCTGCGTGGGTTCAGCACCTTAATAAAATCTGTACCCAAAGGGGAAAAATTCTGTGATACTCCGCTCGCTTGCGGCGGAGATAAGAATTTTGAAGATTTTACTTCTTTATTAAGACAATTTCTCAACTGGTTTATAATCATTATACACCTTAATATGGGAACGATTACATATTTTAAGATTCCGTGATTTCATAGCTTGTATTTGAAAACGGACCCCAGTAATATGGTAAAGTTAGTTAGGAGGACTAACTTATGAAGCGGTCTGAGATTAATACAGTAATCAAGAATTCTAAGGTGTTTCTTGAAGAGCACAAATTCTTTCTTCCGCCTTTTGCGTTTTGGAAACCTGAAGTTTGGGCAAATCATGGAGACAAAATTAGGGAAATCATTGATTGCAATTTAGGTTGGGATATCACTGATTTTGGATCTGAAAATTTCTATGAAACTGGTCTATTTCTCTTTACATTACGCAATGGATCAGTCCAACATCAAGAGATTCAACACAGAAAATTATATGCAGAGAAAATTATGATTTCCGAAGTAGGTCAGATTACACCAATGCACTTTCATTTGAACAAAATGGAGGACATCATTAATCGAGGAGGCGGTAATTTGATTATTGAGTTATACAATTCAGACCATGAAGAAAAATTAATCTCGTCGGATGTTGAAGTTGTTCAAGATGGTGTAAAACGTAGTTACTCATCAGGCACTCGCGTCTTACTAAAACCCGGGGAAAGTATCACCTTAACCCCTTATCTATATCATTCTTTTTGGGCAGAAGAATCTAAGGTACTAATTGGCGAAGTTTCTTTAGTTAATGACGATATTTCTGACAATCGATTTTTGGAAGCTGTTGGTAGATTTCCAACAATTATTGAGGATGAAAAGCCTTTGCATTTGTTAATTGGAGATTATCAGAAATATTATGGGGGATGGTATGCTGGGTAGCAAGAATGTTGTAGTTGCTGGACATCTATGCGTTGATATCATACCCGATATTCCTATATCTACTGATAAAAAAACTTTTTTCGATTTGTTGCAACCCGGGCATCTTATTGAGGTTGGAAATGCTGTTTTTTCCACCGGCGGGGCTGCCGCAAATACTGGAATCTCGATGCATTTACTTGACAACAACGTCTCAATCGTCGCCATGGTAGGTGATGATATGTTAGGCATGGCTGTGCAGGAGATGATTGGTAAATATGACGCACATCTTAATGATCATATTCTTGTTAATTCTGAAACCTCCAGTTCCTACACAATAATTCTCGATCCCCCCGGAATTGATCGTATGTTTTTGCATCACCCGGGAGCCAATAACCAATTTGGGTTTGATGACTTGCCTACTAAATTAATAGCACAAGCCGATTTGTTTCATTTTGGTTATCCTCAGTTAATGCGGAAATTCATGGTCGAAGATGGAAAACATCTCTCAGATATGTTTCAACTTCTAAAAAGTTCGAATTGCACCACATCATTGGATGTTACTTTTCCTGATCCATCATCAGAGGCTGGTAAAACAGATTGGATTGCCATTTTTGAAAAGACACTTCCTTTTGTCGACATTTTTTGTCCATCGCTTGAAGAGATACTCTTTATGCTTTTGCCAAACGAATTTGTAAGAATGAGTGAAAATGGAAGCATTCTGGAACTGGTAACCCCTAACTTATTGATAGAAATTTCCGACAAGCTTCTGAATATGGGTGTGAAAATTGTGCTGCTAAAATTGGGTGATAAAGGTTTATATCTTCATGTATGCGACCAAAAAAACCTGAGGGGGATGGGAAAGGCTAATTTTGCGAAGCTTTCAGAATGGGCAGATATTCGATTATGGACATCAAGTTACCATGTTAATGTAGTTGGAACAACCGGTGCAGGCGATGCGGCAATTGCCGGATTTTTAACTTCAATCCTGCACGGAATGTCACCTTTTGAGGCGTTAAATTTTGCAGCTGGTGTTGGCGCATGTAATGTGGAAGCTTTTGACGCATTGAGTGGGGTAAAAGGCTTTGATGAAACTTATAAAAGAATTAATCATGGGTGGAAAAAGAATCCATTATGTCTTAGTTCTGAAGGTTGGGAGCTAGAGCCTTGTTATGATATCTGGTATCAGGTATGAAATTGAGAAATAAATTACTAAAATCTTTATTTATCATATCGCTATACAGTTACGCTGGAATTAAGCTGTGCGGATTTTACTTGTGGACACGAATGGTTTAGAATAGTAATTATTGGTGTAATTGAAATTTGGAGGGAATATTGAATAAACAAACTATTCTTCTGGTTGATGATCATGAAGTTGTGCGATTAGGATTACGGACGTTATTAAGTCATCAGGATGAATTTGAGATTATTGGAGAGGCGGGTACAGCAAAAGAAGCAATTGAGCAAGCGGATCGTCATTTACCTGATATTGTCTTGATGGATATAAGATTGCCTGGAGCTTCTGGAATTGACGCTTGTGAAGAAATAGTTTCCAAGCACCCAAAAATTCGTGTCATTATACTAACTTCATATGCTGATGATGACATGCTCTTTTCCGCAATTCGGGCGGGCGCATCTGGTTATGTCCTAAAGCAGATTGGAGGAGATGATCTCATTCGTTCCCTGAAAGCAGTTGGCCGCGGGGAAGCATCACTAGACCCAGCGGTGACACAAAGAGTTTTTCAGGAAGTGCGCAGGGCTGTCAAAGAAGAAGAATCTGCTGCATTTGTTAGTTTGAGCCAACAGGAACGACATGTATTGCAGTTAGTATCTGAAGGAAAAACGAACAGGGAAATAGCGAAAGCACTATACCTTGGCGAAGGAACAGTCCGAAATTATGTTAGCAGTATCTTATCAAAGTTAGGTGTGGCAAATCGAGCAGAGGCTGCGGCTTATGCTGTTGAGCACAATCTTCGAGAATCTTTAGAGGATTAGTCGCGGAATGAAATCTGACTTCATTCAGGAAGGTTTTTTGGAAGAATGCTTAAGTTAGCAAGAATCTGAGACTGCTTTTGCCACATTTCCCTTTTATCGTCTTTCGTTGCATGGTCAAACCCATAAAGGTGCAACGAACCATGTACTGCCAGTAATGCGAATTCAACACTAAGTGAATGTCCTGCTTCAAGTGCCTGCTGCATCACTTTCTCGTATGAAATTACAAGATCACCAAGATGAGTAAGCCCGCTTTCAGGATCAAATTCACCTGCTGCAAAGGAAAGAATATCAGTAGGCATGTTTATATCTCGATAGAGATGGTTTAGGTCTTGAATTTCCTTGTTATTTGTAATTCTGATGGAAACTGAATAATGATCAGGATTTTGATCCATAAAGCGAATCGTTTCATGGATAACTGATTGAAACGTGTCGAATAATTGCAGTTTTTTAACATCGTAGCCTTCGATACAGTTAAGGAAAATCATAATAGCCAACCATCAAATTTAGGATTTCTTCTTTTTCTGCTTTACTCTTCTGAGTCTCTTCCCTCTAATTTTGGATACATAATTCGAAGATGCTGCATATTTTTCAAAGTTCGAACAAATGATTTTTTAATAACCTCAAGGTCTTTAAAGGTTAAGTCAGTATTTATTAACTGACCTTCTTCTCTTCTATATTCTATCTGAGAAGCAATGAGTTCGTTGAGTGCCTCTTCTGTATCTGGTAATTCGGCTCTAAATCGAGCTTCACAACCATCAGCAAGCATAACTAATGCTGTTTCTTTTGACGAAGGGGCAGGACCAGGATATTGAAAATCCTTATCATTAATTTCTTCAGGATGCTCAGATTCATTCATCGCTGTTATATATTGATAGCGCGTAATCGTTGTGCCATGATGTTCTAAAATGAAGTTTTGAATCTGAGGAGGGAGATTATACTCTTTTGCCAGCTCAACGCCAAGAATAACATGATTTTGGATAGTTTTTGAGCTTTCCAGAGGAGAAAGCAATTCGTGAGGATTTTGCTGTCCCGAGATTTGGTTTTCTATGAAAAAAGCAGGGGCTTCTGACTTTCCGATATCGTGAAAAAGAGCGCCCACTCTTGTTAACAGTGGGTCAGCACCAATAGATTCTGCGGCTTGTTCTGCTAAATTTGCAACTTGAAGGCTGTGTTGATAGGTGCCAGGAGCAGTTCTCATTAACTGTTGAAGCAATGGATGATCTGGCCTTGAAAGATCAAGCAATTCTAGCGGGGTTATAACTCCAAGCGCTTTGCCAAACAGGAATCGCATTATTAAAGCTAGCCCTGCTGCTGCAATTCCGTAAACAATCGCGCTAAAACAAAGCGTAATTATGCCGAACCAATCAGAATTCGCAAGCGGAAGTCGATAGCTAATAATTACAATTGAACCGATTAATCCAATCCATAATCCAGTTGTTATAAATGACGTTACTCTTCTACCGGATCCGATAGTTAATAATCCAATTATTGTAGTCAGGAAATAAAAGATTGTCAGATCCATTTCCATAGGGAGATTATAAGCAGCAAGTATTGATAGGATGATCCCTGTGATAAAACCAATGGTCGAAGAAAATATTCCTGTTATGGAAAGAGCAAATCCTGCTATTGGGAATAAATAAGGTAGAATGGTGTGTTCAGGAATAGCAATTTTAGCAATAATCAAATAGAGTAAGAAGAAAGTTAACAACAGGAATTGTGCAAAATTTCTTTTTAGAATACTCTCAGGTTGAATTTGGATTGCTAAAATAATTAAGCTGCTAGCAAGTGCGCCGAGTAAGCCGGCTGAGACCATGTCTCTCGTTAAATCAGAAATTTGAAGAAGGTTATAATGGTCTAATGCTTCCCAGGTTAAATTAGAAATTACTTCACCCTGATTGATAATGGTCTGACCAGCAACGTATGTTGTTTTAACGGGAGGTACCAGCTCACGAGCATTCTGAATAGCTTCGTTAGTCGCAGCCTGATTATATAAGCTGTTTGCAGTGACTAATGGTGAAATTAACTCAGTCAGCGTTAATGCCAAAGACTCTGACAGGGTATAACTGATGATTGGTGGGATTTGTGCTACTGCCAGTGATGTTTCTCCTTCTCGTATCGTTTTCCGCATCACTTGTTCTAATACGATTATTGATTCTTGTTGTAGCAGTTGCCAATCTGTTCCATTTAGAGAGAGTATCTCAGTAATACTTTCCTCATGTAGTGTAATTTCAGGAACCTTATTGATGTCATTGATTTTTTGTTCGATTGATGCGTAACTGTCCTGCCGAATGAGATTGATGTGATTTAGAATGATTTGTAAGCGTTCAATTTGTTGGCGGGCAATACTAGGGTCAACGCTTTGGTAAATTGGAGGCACTTCATTCGCAGCAGCGGCCTTTGCTTGTTCTGTTAATATGCTGCTTTCATAGGTAAGTGTGTAAGGAGCATGTATATCCTCAGTAGATACTCCACCAATAGATTGTTGCTCCTGATACCCCTTTAGATATACTGGATATACCAAAGTTGCGATTACACCAATTGTGAAAATGGCGTAAATTATAATTCGAACCGGGTTTGTTTTTTTAATACCTTGCATTGATTTTCTATATTACTTCAGATGAGTTCGTACGATTTTACTGGCCTCTGCTGAGCTTGCTCTTCCTTTGAGCCTGGGCAATAACGTTTTCATTACATTTCCCATGTCTTTTATAGAGGTTGCTCCAACTTCTTCAATGACTCCCCTGACAAGAATCTCTAACTCGGCTTGTGAAAGGGATTCGGGTAAGAAACTTTTGATGATAACAATTTCGTTATTAGACTGTTTAATCAAATCCTGACGATCCGCTTTAATTGCCGCATCTAGCGAATCTTTTCTCATTTTAATTTCTTTATAAAGTAACAGTATGATTTTATCTTCTTCGAGCGGTTTACGGTTGTCAATTTCTGCATTTTTAATATTCGAAAGTATCATTCGAACGGTTAATTTTTTTTCTTTATCGCCAGATTTCATCGCGTTTATTAATGCTTTTGTCAATTGTTCCTTAATACTCATCAAACTTCCTTTTTCAACATCTAAATGCTCTTTATTACATTTTAACATAAATGCAATGATTCTATTTGGTGGAAATCAAATCTTTAATACTTTCAAAGATGGATTCACCAACACCAGGAACAAGCTTTATATCCTCTATCGTCAAAAATTCTCCTGATATGTTTCGATAATCAATGATTGCCTGGGCCTTGTTTTGACCGATTCCCGGAAGAGATTCTAATTCCTGAATTGAACAAAGATTAATATTTATACGCTTATTTTCAATAATTTCAGTAACGGTCTCCAAAGTAATATTGTGAGTTATTGACGGTATTGTGATTTTTTGACCATCCTGTAATTGTGTGGCCAGGTTAATGTTTTCTAGTTTTGCATCTTGACTTAATCCACCTGCAATTTCGATGAGATCTGCCACACGAGTTCCTGGTTGAACAAAATATAAATCTGGATTTACAACTTCTCCAGAAATATGGATAGCAATAGATTGGGGGGTATAGGTTGGGAGAATTTTTATTTTTTCTGGTTTTGGAGGTGCACTAATAATTAGTATGAGAGCAGTAAGAGCAAAACCAAATAATATGCCTGAAGCTATATAGAAAAATTTATTATTTGAATTATTCATACTAAAACCACGCTTTATTTAATAATTACGATGGTAAGTTCAATGAACCTATTAACTCATGATGCTTTTTCTAATAATTCGTTTTCCAATTTGAGCATTGCATTGAAAGCAGCGATACCTACTTCAAGAATTTCATGGTCCGGTTCACGAGTTGTCAATTGTTGTAAGGCCATGCTTGGCCGATTGATAAATTGGACTACTTTGGAATCAAGATGATTAGAAACCCACTTCATATACTCATACGCGATTCCTGCAATAAATGGGATGAGAAGAATCCGAGTAACAATTCTCCAAAGCATTGGAAGTGGACCAATTAATCCAAATATGATAATAGAGAATATTACTAAAATAAGTAGAAAAGAAGTTCCACATCTTGGATGTTCTCTGGAACACTCTGAAATATTTTCAGGTGTTAAATCAATACCTGCCTCATAGGCATTGATTACTTTGTGTTCTGATCCGTGATATGCAAAAACTCGATTAACCTCTTTCATTTTACCAATTCCCCACATATACAGAATAATAAAAATTAAACGGATACCTCCTTCAAGCAAGTTGCTGGCCCAAGGAGACCAATTCCAAAAAGTTTCTGTTAATTCACTCAAAAAGGCCGGGAGGACAAAAAAGAGACCGATGGATAATGTAAACGAGACCAACATGGATCCGAATAAAGCTGGTCCTTCAATTTTTTCATCTTCTCCAGTTTGGATATTAGCGGATTTTGTAAGGTATTGGATTCCCAATACCAGCGCATCCCATAATAAGATTAATCCACGTAAAAATGGAATGTTTCTAAGGTTGGTCTGGTAGATCCCTTTCAGTTCCTCAGTAACAATAATTATTTCACCGTCGGGCGAGCGCATTGCGGCCGCTAAAGCTTTTTTTCCTCTCATTAGTACCCCTTCAATGATCGCCTGACCGCCATAAGCAGGTAGTTTTAAATCTTTTGTTGCCATTTAATCTCCTTTAATCTTTCATAGTAAACATAAAGTATCGCTTCATTTCTTTAAACTATTTAATTGTCTGACAACATTGGACAAAAATAATGCAATTATGCTAAAATTTAATTATGCAAGTCAGACGATATATTTTGGATATTGATTTGACAAGATAAAAACCAATAATTAATTTCTACAATTTCTCATTATACAACTGAAAACCCGTTTGATTGGGTAAAAATCGTATTAGATATTCTGTTTTTTTAGATAAATAAGGAGATTCTATGATTATTACGAATGGGAAACTTATTACATGGGTGGACGATCAACCAATATTAAGAGATCGAGCGATCCGAATTGTGTGTGGAAAAATATCTGAGATTTCGGGAGAGGAAGATCTGAAACGGCGATTCCCTGAGGATTCCATATTGGATGCGAAAGGACAATATGTATTACCAGGAAATATATGTGCGCACACACATTTTTATGGTGTTTTTTCTAGAGGAATGGCAATACAGGGAGAAGCACCAAAAGATTTCACTGAAATTCTAGAGAAATTTTGGTGGCCGCTTGATCGTTCACTTGACCACGAATCGGTGCGCTATTCTGCTTTTGTGTGCATTGCAGATGCGATTCGACATGGAACAACTACTGTGTTTGATCATCATGCATCAGCAAATTGTATTGATAACTCTTTGTTTACTATCTATGATGTTGTAAAGGACTCTGGTATTAGAGCATCGTTGTGTTATGAAGTTTCGGATCGTGACGGCAAGGAAAAAGCATTAGAGGGGATTGAAGAAAATAAGCAATTCATTGAATTTGTACATAACCAGAAACCATTGGATGGAAGAATCCATGCATTATTTGGGCTTCATGCAGCATTTACAATCTCTGATGAGACTTTTGATTTCATCAGAAAAGCGAACACAACCGGGGCAGGTTACCATATTCATGTAGCAGAGCATCCTGTGGATGAATTTTATAATGTGAATCACTATGGTCTCAGAGTTGTTGACCGGCTTGAAGAACAGGGAATATTGGGGCCAAAAACAATTATTGCTCATGGAGTACATATCGATGCGAAAGAGATGCAGCTACTGGCTGATTCAGGCACCTGGATTTCGCACCAACCACGTTCGAATATGAATAATGGCGTGGGTATGTCAGACATAGATTCAATGCTGCGGATGGGATGTAAAATAGCGATGGGGAATGATGGATTTTCAAATGCAATGTGGCAGGAATGGAAAACGACTTATCTTGCTCACAAACTCTGGCATATGGATCCAAGACGGATGAATGGGACTGTCGTTAAGAATATTGCAATTGGTGGAAATGCGGCGCTGGCCAGCAGCCAATTTAATCAAGACATTGGCTATCTTCGTGAAGGAGCTGTAGCCGATATAATTTTTGTTGATTATAAGCCTATCACTCCAATACATTCAGGAAATTTGCCATGGCATATTTTATTTGGTTTTCGTGACAGTATGGTAACAATGACAATGGTTGCCGGCGAAGTACTCATGAAGGATAGAGAATTGCTGACGATTGATGAAGAAGAGATCAATTATCATACCCAAAAGATTGTTCCACAACTGTGGGAGAGATACCAGGCCCAATTCAAATAATTAATGTAAGGACAAGATAAAAATGGTAGAAGAAGTTAAAGTGACTGATATAAAGAAGATTGCAATTATTGGGGGCACTGGAAAAGAAGGGAAAGGGCTTGCTTTCCGGTGGGCAAAAGCCGGATATGAAGTACTAATTGGTTCCAGAAACATTGAAAAAGCGGAAAAAGCAGTTTTGGAATTAAAGGAACTCTTTGGTGGTGAAGAAATCAGTATCAATGGCATGGAAAATTGGCAGGCGATTGAAGCTGCCGACATCGCAGTATTAACTGTGCCATACAAATTCCATAGAAATGTTCTTGAATCTTTTAAAAATCAACTGAAAGGGAAGATATTAATAGACGTAACTGTGCCGCTGGTACCACCAAAAGTAACAAAAGTGCAAATGCCCGAAGAAGGTAGTGCTGCTCAACAAGCCCAGAAAATTCTCGGTGATGACTCGGTTGTTGTTGCGGCATTTCAGAGTATTTCTTTTGAGAATCTATTGAAGGATGGTCAACCAGA
Source organism: uncultured Anaerolineaceae bacterium (assembly GCA_964595925.1). Taxonomy (GTDB): domain Bacteria; phylum Chloroflexota; class Anaerolineae; order Anaerolineales; family Anaerolineaceae; genus SpSt-1165. The sequence goes on from CAZQSG010000016.1 coordinate 23,848, forward strand.
ATGCGATATTCTTGTCTGCGGAAAAAAGAGAAACGCACGCCTTGCTGTCCTTAAATTGGTTAAAGATGCTGGATTGATTGGTTGGGATGCAGGTTATCTTGAAAATGCAGTTGTTGTTGAAGGAATGACCTCAATATTAATTGGCCTCAATAAGAAACATGGTACAAAGTCAGCAGGAATTAGAATCACAGGGATAGAAAGATAAGTGTCCCGTGGATAATCAAAAACAATACCGCCAACCATTAATTATAAAACCGATACATGATTTCCCGCTTGTGCAATCGGGTGACATTATCAGTGAATTAGCAATCATATCCATAAAAGATAATGGGATTCAATTAGCTGATAAAGATATTCTTGTATTTGCGCAAAAGGTTATCTCGAAATCTGAAAATCGAATGGTCAATCTTTCGTCAGTTCATTGCTCAGAAACTGCTATTCAACTTGCTGAAGAGACAGGGAAAAATCCCCGACTGATAGAATTAATCTTGTCTGAGAGTAAGGGAATTATACGAAAACGATCTGGATTGATTATTGCTCAACATCGAAATGGTTTTATCTGTGCAAATGCAGGGATTGATCATTCGAATGTGGAAAAGCCGGAAGGCTCCGACGATGATTGGGTATTATTATTGCCTGTAGATGCCGATAAATCCGCTAGAAAAATTCAATCTGAGATATTAAAGAGAACGGGAAAGTCAATTGGTGTATTAATTATTGATTCACACGGGAGAGCATGGCGGTCGGGTTCCGTTGGGATTACGATCGGAACAGCCAGCGTGCCAGAATTAGTTAGTAAAATCGGAGAGAGAGACCTGTTTGGGAAACAGCTGCGGGGTACAGTAATTGGTGCGGCTGATCAACTTGCCGCAGGGGCGGCACTGGTGATGGGTGAAGCAGATGAAGCAATTCCGGTGGTGCACGTTCGGGGCTTTCCTTATCCATTAGAAAACTCATCTCTTCAAGATGTTTTTCGCCCGATTGAAAAAGATTTATTTCGTTAGCTTTATGCTACAATAAATTGATTCTAGAGAGTGTATTACCTTATAGAAATTTGGAGGACCAATGATACAAAGGCCAGCTTTATATTTGCAAGATTCACATGATCTTCGTGATGGTTTAGACTATGTTCGATACGCAGAACAAAAAGGCTTTGAAGCTGTCTGGCAGGCAGAGAGCAGGTTAGTTCGCGACGCCATTGTTCCGATGGCTGCATATGCTGCTGTTACTGAAAAGCTTAAAATCGGATCTGGAGTGATCAACAACTGGACGCGAAATATTGGATTATTGGCGGCTACTTATCTGACACTGGATGACCTTGCTCCTGACAGGATTATTTGTGGGATAGGTGCCTGGTGGGATCCTCTTGCACGAAATGTTGGTATTCATCGGAGGAAACCATTGACTGCAATGAAGGAGACTTTGCAGGTTATGAAGCGCTTATTGAATCTGGAGAATGTTACTTTTCACGGTGAATTTATCAACGTTGATGGTATTGAATTGGATGTTGTACATGGTCGAAGAGAACCAAGAAACGTACCAATCTATATAGGCGCAACTGGTCCTAAGATGATGATGCTTGCAGGAGAAATTGCAGACGGCGTTGTTATGAATTATTGTGTAGAACCGAAATACAATATAAAGGCAATGGATTTATTAACAGAAGGAGCAAAAAAGTCGGGAAGAAACATTGATGATATTGATCGACCGCAATTAATTGTTTGTTCAGTAGATATGGACCATGATAGAGCAATAGACCAAACACGTGAACTCTTGACCCAGTATCTGGCACAGCAGCCTCACATTGCTAAAGCATCTGGTGTTTCCGATAAAGTAGTTACTGAGATTCAATCAATTTTGGGGTGGCCTGCAACATGTGAGCAAATCCAAAAAGCAAAACATTTGGTTCCTGAAGAATTAATATTGCGTATTACTGCATCAGGCACACCTGATGAGGCCAGGAAAAAAGTGCAAGAGTATATGGATAATGGCTGCACCAGCCCGATTTTATATTCAGTCGGTGGTGACGTTAAGTTATTGGTGGACACGTTCGGTACTAAGTAAATTCGATTCGCACAGGCAATTTGCATTTTTCTGTGTGGATGGTTGTTAAGGATGTTCTTATGTGGCAGCAGTATATTCATGTTGAAAAAATTGAAGGTGTTTTAGAAGTTCTATCGACCGAAGGCCAAAAAGCGCGTGTACTGGCTGGAGGAACTGACCTGATTCTGGAATATCGAAATGGTCAACGCAATGATGTCGACACGATTATTGATATAAGCCGTATTCCTGGTATGGGGAAAATTACTAAAGATGGCGAAACAATCACGTTGGATGCTATGGTTACTCTCAGTGACTGTGTTGCGTCAGAGGTGTTGCAGGTTTATGCCTTGCCTCTTGTACAGGCATGCATGAGTATTGGCGCTCCACAAATTAGAAACCGGGGTACCGTTGTTGGAAACCTTGTAACGGCATCACCTGCAAATGACACAATTCCCGTTCTCGTTGCATTAGACGCCGATATTCATATACAATCAAAACGTGGCAACAGGATTGTGGAAATCGGCAAATTTTATCAGGGTGTAAGGCGAACAGTATTATTGCCTGATGAGATGGTAACTGGAGTATCGTTTAAAGCGTTGAAAGAAAATCAAAAAGGGGTATTTATTAAACATGCTCTTAGAAACGCCCAGGCAATCTCTTTAGTAAACGTATGCATAATCTTGACAGCGGGAGCAGGTGGAACAGTCAAAAGTGCAGCGATAACACTTGGGGCAGTTGCTCCTACAATTATTCACGTGCGGGCAGCAGAAAACGTTTTAATTGGCAAACCATTATCGGAGAACCAAATTGAAGCGGCAAAGGAGCTTGTGATGGATGCTATAAAACCCATCAGTGATGTGCGCTGCTCCTCCGCATATCGAAAAGCTATTTCTGGAGTTTTGATCAAGCGCGGACTTACACAATTACAAAAAGCAGAATCTGATTTGAGAACGGGCGAAGCTCCTGTTTTGCTATGGGGAAAAAAATCCAATCCTTTGCATGAATGCAGATTATCTCAAGATGCAGATAACCTTCATTATGAATTTTCAAAGAGCGACAATTTGGAGTTGGTCACAACTGTTAATGGTCAGGAATATCAAATTCGAACGGGAAAAAGCAAAACACTGCTGGATATGCTTCGCGATGATTTAGGCTTGATGGGAACGAAGGAAGGTTGCGCTGAAGGAGAGTGTGGTGCATGTACGGTGTACTTAGACGGGGCAGCGGTTCTTTCCTGCCTTATTCCTGCCGAACGTGCACATCATGCTGAAATTACCACCATAGAAGGGCTATCTAACGGAGACAAACTAAATATAGTACAGGAAGCCTTTGTTGAAAATGGAGCCATTCAATGTGGATTTTGCACTCCTGGCTTTGTGATGTCTGCTACAAAATTACTGGAAGAAATTGATAATCCTTCGTTAGAACAAATTAAAATAGGCATATCTGGGAATCTGTGCCGCTGCACAGGATACTATAAAATTGTTAAGGCCATTGAATCAGCTGCAGAGGAGTAGGATATGATATATGAATCTAGCAATCAGCCAAAACAAGAACCGGAAAACAGTGGTGTTCATCCAATTTGGCGTACTGTCGGGTGTTTATTAATACTGATTATTCCTGTGATTGGGTTTACTGGTGCCTTTCTTCTTATCCAACTTAATCATCAAAATCACTGGATGACAATACCACAAGACTTTATTGCTGCGGGCAGTGATCCTTATCTGTATATCAAAATTGGGTTGACGGTATTAATCAGCCTGATTCTTTATATCCTGTTTATGTTGATCACCTTCTTGATGAACAGTGCGCTTGGGCCGAAAAAATACGGCCCTACAGATGTTCCTCAACAAAGGTATAAGGGAAAAAATTATAAACGGTAGAAAGAAAACCCGAACTCTGCAATGGAGGATTAAAAACTTATGAAGTATGTTAATCAGTCAATACTTCGTATTGATGCGAATGATAAAGTCACAGGTAAGGCAAAATATCCAGCAGATTTTGAACTGGAAAATGAATTATATTTAAAAGTTAAATTTGCTGAAAGGCCGCACGCCCTCATTCATTCTATTGATACATCACTCGCAGAAGCAATTTCCGGAGTAGTTCTTGTGCTTACAGCTAAAGACGTTCCAAATAATGAGTACGGACTGCAGATAAAAGACCAACCTGTTCTCTGTGGCCCTGGCAGCAGAAAAGTTGGAGGGGACCACGTCCGGTTTGTAGGTGATCATGTTGCCTTAGTGATTGCTGAAACAATGGAAATTGCAGAACAAGCATGCCAATCAATTCACATTCATTATGAAGATTTACCGATTATTACCAACCCGCTGGAAGCAATGGGGGAAGGCGCTTATGAAATTCATCCTGAGATACATCAGAATATCGCCTGTTATGATCGAATTCGCAAGGGAGAGGTTGAGCTAGCATTTGAAAAGGCTGACATAATTATTGAGAACGATTACATTACACCAGTTCAGGAGCATGCCTTTTTGCAACCAGAAGCGGGTGTTGCATACATTGATTCAGAAGATGTCATTACTGTCGTGATTTCTGGTCAGTGGGCACATGAAGACCAGAAGGAAATAGCGCATGCGTTAGACATTCCCTTAGAAAAAGTCCGAGTAATTTATCCTGCGATCGGTGGAGCTTTTGGCGGAAGAGAAGATATGTCTCTGCAAATCGTTCTTGCCCTGGCGGTAAAACGACTTAAGGAAAATGGCATTGATCGCCCTGTCAAATCGGTTTGGAGTCGTGAAGAATCAATAATTGGTCATGGCAAGCGACATCAATATCGTATTCATTCAAAGTGGGGGGCTATGGCAGATGGAAGAATCATAGCTTCAGAAAACAGAATGATCTCGGATGCTGGGGCTTATATGTATACATCAAATAAAGTAATGGGGAATGCTATTTTAGTTTGTAATGGCCCCTACGAAATACCCAATGTCTCTGTTGATGCCTATGCTGTATATACCAATAATATTCCGGGAGCTGCTTTTCGTGGGTTCGGAGGTCCACAGGGGGCATTTGTTGGAGAGATGCAAATCAATAAATTAGCAGAAGCTCTAAAAATGGATCCTGTTGAAATCAGGATGCGTAATGTGTATAGAGAAGGCTCCCTAATTAATGTTAATACTCCCATTCCTGAAGGTGTTACGATTGCAGAAGTTTTGGAGGATTGCGCTATAGCTTCTGGATGGAATAAAAAAGAAACAGGATGGGCGAGAAACCCAGTCAAAGGTCATCAAAAAGAGAAAACGGTAAAAAGGGGGAAAGGGATAGCTGCGGGATTTAAAAACATTGGCTTTTCCTATGGTTATCCAGAGCATTGTTGGGCAACAATAGAGCTTTATGGTGGTACAGAAATTAAAAAAGCAATCGTTCGTCATGGTGCAGCAGAAGTGGGGCAGGGCTCTCACACTGTTATTGCACAAATGGCAGCAGAAGCTTTAGGATTATCTTTAGAGCAAATTGAATTTGATTATTCCGATACTGCAACATCGAAAAGCGCAGGGAGTGTTTCTGCATCACGAATGACGTTTATGTCTGGAAATTCTATCAAAGAAGCTGCTGCTATTGCCTTACATAAATGGAATATGGGAGAACGACCTGTTAAAGTGGTTCATAAGTATCTCGCTCCCCAAACAACTGGCCTAGATCCAGAAACCGGTTACTGTATGCCGAATTTTACTTACGCTTATGCATCCGAATCTGTTGAATTAGAGGTAGATACTGAAACTGGGATTATAAAAATTAATAAAATCATTGTCTCCGAAGATGTGGGAAAGGCGATTAATCCTACTCTCGTTGAAGGACAAATTGAGGGCACAATTGCACAGGCACTAGGCTATGCAATCCTCGAGAATTTTATTCAGGAGGACGGTTATCCAAAAACTACTAAGTTCTCAAATTATCTGATTCCAACCGTTCTTGATATGCCTGAAATAGTGGAATCCAGAATTCTGGAGTATCCAGACAAACGAGGCCCATGGGGGGCAACAGGTGTCGGAGAAATTCCCTATATGGCATTTGTACCAGCGATTATGGCTGCTCTACATGACGCCACAGGTGTATGGTTTGATGAATTTCCTTTGACTCCAGAGAGAGTTCTGGTTGGTTTAGGAAAGTTAAAACTTTAAGTGAAACCAGGATTGATGAAAAGCCCCTTTCAAAACTATTCGGCCGTTATTTTGGCGGCGGGCGCGTCTTCACGGTTTGGTTCGCCAAAAATTTTATTGGAGTGGGAATGTGAGCCGCTTGTTCATTATTTGTGTAGAAAGGCCATTGAGATTGGATTAAGTCCTGTCCGTCTGATTTTGGGTCCATATATTAAAAAAGCCAGCGAAACTATTAATGATCTGCCAGTAGAAGTGATAATAAATTCAAGGTGGCAGGATGGGATGAGTCAATCCTTTAAATGTGGTGTTATCAATTTGCCCGTGAATTGTAATGGCGTGGTAATGATACTTGCTGACCAGCCCTATTTAGACAAATGTTTGGTTAGTTCTTTAATTTCGACAACTGAAGCTGACGTTGTGATTCCAACGTACAAAGGAGAAAAAGGGCATCCTGTTTTATGGCGTAAACAAGTATTTTCACGAATCCAAAAGTTGAAACCCCATCAGCCCCCACGTGAAGCACTAAAAAATATTAATATTAAGTATGTGGACTGGGATAATCCTCTGATTATAAAAGATATCGACACGGTGGAAGATTATTCTGAAATAAAGGGTCTTTTTTAAGAGATTATGGATTTATTAATATCCAGTGAATTGCATCCTCCAGAATGATCGGATCGTTTGAATCAATATCTTCATAAGAAAAGTCAGGAATCAATCCATGTCCTACTGAGAAACCAGGAATGTCCGGTAATCCCCAAATAGCATTTGTGATGTGGATTGAAGAAGTATCTTGTAGCTCAAAGACCAATTGAATCGTATTTTTTCCATAGGTTTGTTTCCCAAAAAGAGCACATCGGTCATTAGCCTGGAGCGCACCAGCAAATATCTCGGCCGCACTGGCTGTATTTTCATTGATTAGCAAGACAATTGGCATATCAACAAAAGCCCCATCTTTTTTTGTGGTGATTGTTTCTACTTCTTTATCTTTTTCTTCCTTTTGAATAATTGTCTGATCTTTTGGCAGCCACATTTCAGCGAGGTTAATTCCTGCATCTAAAATGCCACCACCATTATTTCTAAGATCGATTATGAACATAGTGGCACCTTTGTTCATTAGAGCTTCGACTGATGAGGAAACCTCATCAGCGGTGCTTTCAGCAATAACATTGATTCGAATAACACCAACGGAAGCATTTGTCTTAGAAATAAAATATTCCACTGAAGGCAAAGGCACTTCTTCACGTTTGATACTTACCACGAACTGATCTTCATAGGCAGGGGGAGAAGAAAGCACTAATTTGACTTTCGTGCCAGCTTCTCCTCGAATTGCCGCAGCAATTTCATCAAGATTTGCGAATTCAGTAATTGGGAACTCTTCGATGTAAAGCAACATCGCATGATCTGGCACATTCGCTTTAGCGGCAGGCGAATCTGGATAAGGAAGAAGGTAATACTTTCCCTCAGAATCTTTTGAAATTTCAGAGCCAATACCTCCGTATTGACCAGAAAGCTGATCAGTTTGAAGTTCATGCTGAACTGGTTCGATGAAATAAGAAAAGGGATCTCCATAAGAGTCGAGTAGTCCTCGGATCATACCATACTCAAGAGCTGTGTGATCTTGGACAGGGGAAAACCCATACTTCATTAAAATCCCTGTTGCTTCAACGAGAATAGGAAAATCAAACTGCGCGTAGTCATTATGTACACCCCAAAAGTAACCAAAAATATTTGAAACTAAAATAACAATTACCTGTGATAATATAACCAAAATTATTGCTACGCGATCTTTAATTTTCACATTTTTCATAGTTTGTCCCCTTGAGATTAATCAGCCTTCAGAACATATTTTTTAAATTTTTCACTTAATTTTCGCATTTCATTGTTTGATAACATTACAGGGTCGCCAACATTTTTGGACAACAAAAATAATTGCGCAGCTAATTCAACATGTTCGGCAATGAGAAAACACTTTTCAATGTCAGCACCAACAGAAACAGCGCCATGATTTGCCAGGAGGCAGGCGTTATAGTCGCCAATTGCTTCAATAATATTTTCGGCTAATTTTTCAGTACCAAAAGTTGCATAATCTGAAACGGGCACCTTATCCCCAATGAGTCCGACAAGATAGTGAAGAGGGGGAATCTCCATGCGGAGGCAAGCCATTGCAGTTGCATAGATGGAATGTGTGTGAATTACTGAATTAATATCCTCTCGTTTCTTATAGAGAGCAAGGTGAAAAGCAGTTTCGCTTGATGGTTTGTTATACCCTTCTATAATATTTCCTTCTTTATCAACAATCATCACATCTGCAGGAGAAATTTCGTAATAATCCATGCTTCCTGGACTGACTGCTACTAAATTTTCATTACGGTTAAAAATAGAAATGTTTCCACCTGAACCAGTTGTTAACTTTGTGTCCAGCATTTTTCTGCAATATTTAATTATTTTCTCGCGCTCTTTAATCAATAACATTTTTTATTCTCCAATAATATATTTTTTCCTCTAGAAACAAACATGCTTGCAAGGTATTGCTCAAGTATAATATAATGATTCGATAAAATACACAAAGGGAGTTTACAATGCGAACGTATAAAACTTTATTGTTCTTCTTGATTTCACTAGTTTTGTTGGCTAGTTGTGCCGCAAATGAGCCCCAGGTAGCGGTGGTTGAAGCTTATCTCGAAGGGATCGTTTCACAGGACGATATTGCTGTAACCAACTTTTCATGTTCAGATTGGGAATT
>CAZQSG010000017.1:0-23778 GCA_964595925.1 uncultured Anaerolineaceae bacterium
CAACTGCGCCATATGAATTTCCAAAACGCCCAGAGAAACAATATCGACCGCGTTATGATAAAAAACATGTGAAACACCTTCCGCTTTCCGCTCTCTCAAATAAGAATAATAAAGCTCTGGACACATCCACCCGGGCACCTCTTCTTCTGACCGATAAAAGCCGAGAATTTCGTTTTCCAAAAATCCCAAAGTTCGGCTGGGCAGCCTCTTTTTCCACAATCGCCTGGCGAGGTGCAGCAAATCGATTTGCTGACATCCTGCAAAAGGAGAGTCAATGCCATTCAAGACATAGCGGGTATTTAACAATGGCGTGTCAAATGATTTCCCATTGAAGCTCACAACGATCTTCTTCCCTTCTCCTTCCATCACCTCAGAAATTGCTGCCAGCATGGCGGATTCATCTTCAGGTGAACGCAGAAAATATTGATAAACCCTGAAATTATCTTCCGTGTAGAAACCCAATCCCACCATAAAAGCGATCGTTCCAGTACCCCCTGCTAAGCCAGTGGTTTCTGTATCCATAAAAATCATCTGAGCTAAAGGATTTTCCTGTGCTGCGTCAAGTTTGGCGGCCCGCAATACTATTCCATGATCCACCAGCGCGTACAGGGGATAATCACCCCACGAATCGGTTAATGAATAATCAGTTGTGACTAAGAAACAGGTTCCAAAATTATTTTCGATTTCCACCCCGTCAACATAGGTCTCAATACCCTCATTTTTATTCACGCTCCTTTCGGCCTTATTTTGGATTCCTTTATCCCCCAAATCAACGCCCAGAGATCGAAGTTTATCAGCCAATGATTCCACGAATACCCTCCCTCTCCAGTCCGCATAAGTACCCCAGCAGCGCCAATGTCTCTTCCTTTCCCCCTGTTCCATTTTCGCCGACAGGCCCTACACAAGAGGGACAACCGGCTTTGCACCTGCAATTCGAAACAAGATCATAGGCATCCTGAACAATTTGATCATGCACATCAAACAGAGCATCGGCCAGACCAATCCCGCCAGGAATTTGTTCATAGATAACAATGGCTGGTTTCTGATCTGCAATCGTTGATTTAGCATCACAATCGGAGTCTAAATCCCCCATATCGCACATCAGATGCAATGGCGCAAGATTATGCAGTACATATCTCAGGCCATTCAAACCGCTGCGCATACGCAAGCTGTTTTCAGCTTCGTGGTGACATATCGGACATAAGGTTACAAGATTTTCCAGTCGATTAGCCTGCTCAGGTGAAGTAAAACTCCTGAACGGCTGCTTATGGTGAATGTGTAACAGAACATCGCCCCCCTTTGCACCGCAGTGCTGACAGCGATATTGATCCCGTCGTTTTACCAGCTTTCGAATTGCGTCCCAGGTCGGGCCGTAATCATTGTCGTCGTTGTTCCATAACCCTGCCTCGCGCAAAGTATCTACCAATGAATCTTCTAATTTAATCCAATAGGCAGTCGTTCGCAACTCATTTGCCGGCATTAATTGATCCGTGATGTCCATGATCTGACGTGTCCCCCAACTAATTCTCCGAAAACCAATTACCTGAGAGGTCACTCTAATTTCACCAAAAAAGATTTCTGCCCCCTGTACCATACGTGAACGTTGTGGCTCACTGATTTTCTCTAATGAGACATCTTTCACTGCTTCAGTATAATAGTCTCCGCGAAAGCGACTTAATACTGCACGCTTTTTTTCAAAATCCAAAGACTCCACATAATAGGCCTCTCCTCCATGCAGGTACACCGCTTGAGGATGCACCATCCAATAGGAGCTGATTTCATCAACCTCGCCCACAATTTTCCTTCGTCCCTCTTCTTCAAGCTCTAATATAATGGTACTTTCGGATGTGGATCTTAAAGAAATTTGCGCTGATGTATATTGTTCTTCAATCCAGAAATATTTCTCACGCCCTTCGAATAGAAATCCTGCATCTACCAACACCTGGATTAATGCTGCAAATAACGCTGGGACTAACCGTCCAAAATGGTCTTCTTTTTTAAATGGCAGCTCAAATGCGGCACAACGCATATGCTTTAACAGAATTAATAAATTGTCTGGATTGATTAACACTTTCTCGGGAGTTTTATCAAAAATAAATTCAGGGTGCTGAACAAGATATTGATCGAGAGGATTTGCAGAAGCCACTAAAACCGCGCAAGAGCTTGATAATCCTCGCCCGGCTCTTCCGGCCTGCTGCAAAGTGGCAGCGATCGTCCCCGGGTACCCGACAAGGACGGAGGCGTCCATTCCACCAATATCAATCCCCAGTTCGAGCGCGCTCGTTGAGATCACCACCTGCGTTGCACCTGATCGCAAATCAGCTTCAATTTCCCGACGCTCTCCCGCCAGATATCCACTGCGATATGCCCGAAAGGAGCGCTCTGTTCCACGGTTTCTTCCCCTCAATTGCTTCAGAATAATCTCAACACCCCGCCTTGTTCGCGAGAACAAGATTGTCTGAACCTTTTTATCATATAATTCACTTACCAGGCGGATCGCTTCCACCGATGCCCCCAGTCGGATTCCCAATTCTTTATTGATAATTGGTGGATTATAGAGAAGAAAATGCTTATCCCCATGTGGCGCCCCATCATGGTTTATTAATGTCACTTCACTTTCATCAATCAACCGGCAGGCATGTTCCTCTGGATTTGCAATCGTTGCAGAAGTCAGGATGAATTGGGGCGATGCGCCATAAAATTCTGTAATTCGCTTTAACCGGCGCATAACATTTGAAAAATGAGAACCAAATACCCCTCTGTATATATGCATCTCATCAATCACTATATACCTTAAATTGCGAAAGAACCGTTCCCATCGGGTATGATGAGGCAAAATCCCAATATGCAACATATCTGGATTGGTCAGGATGATATTTGCTTCAGTTCGAATCCTTTTACGATGAGAAGAGGGGGTGTCGCCATCATAACTTGCACTCTTTACTAGATTCTCACCCATGTTCCACTCTTGCAATCCATCCAACTGATCGGCCCCTAAAGCTTTTGTGGGAAAAAGAAATAATGCGGTCGTATTTTTCTCTCTTCGAATTGCCTGAATCACAGGAAGTGTATAGGCCAGGGTCTTTCCACTTGCTGTGCTTGTCACCATTACGATATTCTCATGTCGTTTAATTGCATCCCATGCTTCACGCTGATGGCTGTACAATTTATTGATCCCATCTCTTTGTAGCTTCTCTACCAAAGCTGATTCAAGATCAGCAGGAAATGGAGCATATTCGCCCATTGATGCCCTTGATATACGCCAATGAACAATATTTTCGCGAATAGTCGGCTCTTTCTGCCACTGGGTTAGTAAATAATCAAGTTTGTTTGGTTTCATAAAGAATTCCTGATTGTAGAAATGTAGTAAGATTGTATCAAACACAAGAATGGTTTCAATGCATTTTGCAGATATTACGGAGTAAGAATGAGATATTTTCTGATTTTCCCCCTGGCTCTTTTTGGTTACCTTTTCGCTGTCATCGTCAATTACTTGTCAGACTCTCTTCCATCATCACATACTGCATTAAATCCGAAATGCCCGAACTGTGAACATCCCCGGAAATTAAGAGATTATCTTACTCTTTCTGTGTGCGAAGGGTGTGGAAAACCATTCTCTCGCAGGCATAAGATCGTAATGTTTTTCTTGCCTGCGCTTGAAATTCTTTTAGTGGTTCGCAACCACCCAAGAATGAATCTGATTTTATCAGCAATTATGATTGCTTACTTCGTTCTGGTTTTTGTAATTGACTTCGAACACCGGCTAATACTCCACATCACCAGTGCTTTTGGGTTAATTCTTGGCGCCGTCATTGGCACTATGAGATATGGCTTTTTGAATATGCTTTTTGGAGCACTTGCTGGGTTCGGCATCATGTATCTGTTGTATTTATTAGGATTTGTTTTCATAAAGTTTTTAAACCGCAAGCGAGAAGAACCCATTGACGATGTTGCTTTAGGTTTTGGTGATGTCACTCTTTCAACCGTTCTGGGCGCAATGCTTGGTTGGCCTGGAATTATTGGAGGTCTCTTTTTCGCGATCTTACTGGGTGGACTGATCAGCGGCATCGTTCTTATCATCGGCTATCTGAATAAGGAGCAGAAGCATTTATACGCTCTTCCTTATGGTCCATTCCTGCTTCTGAGTGCGCTGGTAATGCTTTTTATCTAATGGAGAGTCCACGCATCAAACCAATGTTCAATCAGGGTCTCAACAGCTTTCCCTCGAATAGAAGGTGACGGATCGGGCACCTCGCTGCTCAATGAGTAATTTCTTGAAATAAATCCATCAATCCAATCCTGTGATTCGATGGCATTTAATGCGATGGAATACAATATTGATTGGGTGTGTTCGTCCAGAGCAAAGATAGCAAAATCAGTAACACTTTCAAATGATTCAAACGAATCGCCCTGATAAATTCCACCTCTTTCTGCACCAGTTATCGCTGGATAATTAAAAGCAAGTAAAATCATATGATTCTCATCGGAGAGTGGTTTTACTTTTAACAAATCGTCCATAAAAATTGGTGCGAAATTCTCAGAAGTTAAAGTAGCGTTGCTTTCATTCTGAACATTCCATAAAATATAATAACCATCGACTATTTCACCAATTCCATCTGGAACAACTAATGATTCTTCGCTGCCATCATAATTAATAGACCAGAACAATTGTCCAGAATATTCGTCACGCACATCCTGAACCATCTGGATCAGGAATTTTTCAAATTCATCACCTGAATATTCCTGAGAATCAGCACTCTGAAATTGCTCAAATGCATCGGTCAATAATGGTTCACCCACTACCAAAAAGGCGATATTCTTTTTTTGCGCAACACCAGCATAATGCTTTATAAATCTGCGATAACGATCAAACCAGCTCGTCCACCATCCATAATCCTTCGCCGCGTACTGCCAAAAGAATTCTTCAAACCGCCCATATTCTGTTGAAGGATAAAGACCGATTTTCATATCAGATTGACCCGTCCAATCTATCTGCTGTTCTAAATCAGAATCATTCACTGTTGAACCAATAACGGGTTCTATATTTGGTAAACTGATCCGGGTAAAATACCAGACAGGTGAATAGACGATAACGTTTGCATTCGATTCTGCAACACCTTCAATACCCTGAGCTGTATAAGGCTGCACAGCAACAGGAGCATTTTTTTCTGCTTCGTAACCAAATAAAAAGTCCTCTGTTTTATCTGCGGCTGTTACCGAAAACGCTTCCCCATAATCAGCCTTCTTGTCATACCAGCGCCAATTAACGATATGATCTTCAATATTGACAGGCACTTCGCCGATATCCATCTGGCGTTGAACCATCAGACCCTCCAGGTTTACTTCAGGACTGCGATCACAATCACCATTCAAACAGTATCGATAATTCAATCCTTCAAAATAATTTAAGGGTGAGGTCAGTGGAAAGAACCAGTGAGTCTCATCAATTTGCCACATAGGAATTGGTGTCATCCAATCATACGGACGTAATTGGATAGAAACAGAGCCATTTTCCGGGAAGTTCTCTGGCACCTCTACAATTAATGAGACGGGTGACTTTTGACTCAAATTCCAGCTCTCTACCGTATCATAGATGTCAATATCCTTATCAGGCACAATCAATTGCCGCACCGGAAACCGTGAACCACTGGATACTTCCGCACTCCAGAAGCCATCACCATGAGAGTATTTATAACGAAAGTCGCAACCAACCGGAAGTTGAAAAACAATCTCGTGCTGCCGTCCACCAATATATTCCAAATAGGGTGCTCTCGATGCGGGAACACTGACTCCGCCCACCAAATCTGTAAAAACATTTCCTGTTTGATACTGGTTACCAATTAATCGAATAGGAAGTTTGGAAAATGAGTCATCAGGTACCGTAAGATGAAAAGTAATCTGTACAAATTTGCTGGCAACAACAGTGACACCAACAGGTGTTTCCATATCTGTGCCAATCACAACTTCCTGTTGAAATACTTCATGGGCCCCATTGAGGCTATACACAACGAGATGATGCTTTCCAATTACAACGCCATCAATCAAAAAGCTGCCATCATTTGACGTCAACGTTTGATTTCCAGCGACAAGAACAAGCGAATTACCCATCGGAATTCCATTTTCATCCACAACAATCCCGGAAACCCGACCGTAATTCCCTGTGAATTCTCCAGTCCACGTGCTTACAGTATCCTCAATTACCATCTCCTGATAGGCATACATCATCCGGTATCTCACAGGTTGTCCCATTGGGGTAAACTCTATGTTTGTCTGACTATCACCAAGTGTATAGCGATATTTCACTATGGAGTTGATCGGAACAGGAATATTTGCGACATACAAGCCCGCATCAACTCGACTCATTTCATACGTTACAGAATTTAATAATAATCCTGTAACCTCATCTAAAATCTGAAGGTGAACTTTCTCATCCTCACTTGTATTTGCTGGTACATGGGTAGAGAAATGAATCTCCACATACTGACGCAATTCTTTTGACTCTTCTTCGATAGTTGCTGTATTTTCTACTTTTTCTATGGTCTGGCTTCCACAACTGCTGCCAATGAAGGCAACTATGAAGAGAATTATTATGAGAGTGAATTTCCGCATGAATCCTCCATGAAGTTGAGAATTAAAATGCCGCCTGACAGGCTCTATGATTGAGTCCTGAACTCAAAGCGGTAGTCTTTTTTTCGGTATTGAGCTGAATACAGCATTGCAATTTTCATTCCATATTTGAATTGACCGAATTAAATTGCTGGTAGATTGCCTCCTGTTTCAGAGCCAGACTGCCCAATACCCCATTCACGAACCTGGGAGTACTATCTGAGCCATAAACTTTTGCTAATTCAATCGCTTCATTAATGGCCACTTTCAAAGGTGTTTTCTTGCTTACCGCGAATTCCCACGTGGCTATCCGTAATATATTGCGGTCAATCACGGCAACTTGATCCAGAGGCCATTCAGGGGCATGTTTCGAAATTTCTTCGTCTAGTTTCTTGATAAATGGAAATACTCCCTGTAATATTTCAAGTGAAAAATCCCGGACATTTTGATCCTGGATATCATCCAGTTCCCAAAGATATTCTATAATCTTTCCTGGCGGGTGACCACTCTGATCAATTTCATACAATGCACGCAAAGCGATGCTTCTGGCTTTCGTCCGCAATTTCATTTTTTACTCATTCGTTTTTGAATTGCATTCAATATCTTCAACATGAACATCGACATTGCCAACTTCCATCCCCACCATTTCGGAAATAGTACGGCTAACCTTGGATTGAATCGCGTGGCACACAGGTAATACTTCATATTTAGATTTCAGAATAACATACACACTCGTTGTAACAATGTCATCAGTGATCGAAATCTGGACACCTTCTGCCCCCCCCTTTGAGAAAATTCGATCAACTCCGCTGGGCACCGCGGCAAGCGAGTGTGTCCCAGGAACACTCAAGGTGGCAAGGCGGACAATATCAATCAAAACATCAGTAGCAACTGTAGTTTTTCCAGGAGGACGTGTTTGTTCAGTCATTTTGACTCCATTTGAAATTTACTTGAATTTGTAACCATTATATCCCATGCAACAATTATTTTTCATCATTCAGATTTGTGCAAACAAGAACAGATAAGTGCGAGGGCAAAGTAAACAACCTGCCTAATCCATTATAAATCATTTCGCCAGTATAAGCCTGAATTGATAAAACGATACCAAGCATGACCACGAAAATTTATGGTAAACTAAGTTTGATATCGGAATTGTAGCATACGAGTAACGAGAATGTTTCGTAAATTAACCACACAATCTAATCAAAATCCAGTTGAACTTTCAGTCGAATGGGCAGATACTTTTTTTTCCAGGTTCATGGGTTTAATGGGAAGAAAAGAAATTGATCAATCAAATGGGCTTGTTCTGGTTTTGGATAAAGAATCAAAAATCAATGCTGCTATCCATATGTTGTTTATGAGATTTAATATTGCAGTCATCTGGCTATCGGAAGATTTTAAAGTAATTGATAAAATAATTGCGAAAAAGTGGCATTTAAGCTATCAACCTCAAGCTGCTGCAAAATATATCCTGGAAACTCATCCAACAAATTTAACCCTGTTTGACATTGGGGATAAAATCCAAATTTCGAATGAAAATTAATATCAAACGATTTCTTTTAATTTCACTCCTTCTTCTCCTAGGAACAACTTCGTTTCAGGAGGTTGTCTTTGCCCAAGAGGAAGCTCCGATTGATGGTGATGATTTTGCAACTTACATCGTTCAACCCGGAGATACGCTGGCATCTATCGCATATCAGTTTGGTATCTCATTAGATGAGTTAATTAAGGTTAATGACATCGAAAATCCTAACGCTATCTCTATCGGTACAGAGCTAACTCTGCCAGGCATAATCGATGTTGAAGGAGTTTTAACCACAATAACCACTATACTCGGCAGTACATTGAATTCTTTGAGTGTTCAATATGATATACCCATTTCGACATTAGTAAAAATCAATAAAATAGTAAGTCCTATTGAACTTTATAAGGGGGCCAGTTTAATCATTCCCATCAAAGAAGACCTGGTACCGATTAAACCATTAGCCAATCTCTCAACCAATCGAACAATGTTAGAGGAAGCTGTCCTTGCCCAGCAGGGTCAATGGGATATTGCACGAGCGAACCAAAGAGAAACTCTCTGGGATTTTCTTCCGGGGGAACTCATCTACGGTTATGCCCAGGAAACTGGAGAAGTCCAGGAAAATACTGCCATTTCACCATCTATTGTCGACCTTGAAATATCCCCCGAAAAACTAACTCAAGGCACAATAGCAACCATCAGAGTAGAAACAAATGAACCCTTACAGCTTTTGGGAAATCTTGGTGACAAAAAACTCAACTTCTTTGAAGAATCTCCCAATGTTTATGTCGCATATACTGGAATTCATGCACTAACAGAACCTGGTACCCTTCCTTTCTCAATTTCATCCCTAAAAGAAGATGAAAATCCGTTTGGCTTTGAGCAGATGTTAATCGCTTATGATACATACTATGGATCAGAATCAATAATCGTTAACCCACAAACGATTGACCTGAAGATCAATGATAAAGAAAACGCATTCATATTTTCTCTAGTTGAACCTGCGACGGAAGAAAAATATTGGTCAGCACCATTTTCATGCGTTGTTGATCAACCTGTCTGTATTCGTTCCTGGTATGGCACCAATCGCGATTACAATGATGGCCTGTTCTACAATTTCCATTCGGGTATCGATTATGGTGTTTGTGCATCACTGAACATCATTGCTCCTGCTGATGGGGTAGTGGCATTCACAGGGCCTTTAACCGTTAGAGGAAACGTAACGTTTATTGACCACGGCTGGGGCGTCTATAGCGCCTTCTATCATCAAAGTGAAATTCTGGTTGAAGAAGGCCAAAAAGTTTCTCGCGGTCAAATAATTGGTTTAATAGGAACAACTGGTCGTTCTACTGGTGCGCATTTACATTATGGTTTGTTTGTTAATGGTGTTCAGGTGAATCCCTTGAACCTCCTGGATCCAAGCTGTCAATAATTGATCCAACCACTTCTCCCTCGATTACACTTACTGATCATCGCGAATAATAACAACCTTCAATCACATTAAATATAAAATATCCTCGTATAAAATACGTTATAATTATTTTTGAAAAACCTAAACCAAGTGAGAAATAAATACATATGAAAGACCTGAAGAACGCTTTAACTGAAGAATTCTGGCAATCGTTTTCATTAGAAGAAGAGGATATTGAATTTTTATACAACTTTTTCCTGGAAAATGAAAAACCAGCGAAAAAAGAATTGCTCGTAACCGAAATTATTCAACACAAGATCGCTTCTGAACGAAAACGTTTGGAAACCTTGCAATCAAAATCAGCTCTCTACATGCCAAAAGACTCTTTTGAAATTGGCACAACTCTGTCCTTCTCAGCGTTAAAAATGAAAACAGGCACTATTACGGCGATCCGGGAAGGTTACAATCCAGATATCCCCTCTTTCAAAGTAATTGAGGTCGAATTTGATAACGGTGATATTCGAGAATTTGCATCTGATCTAGAAAACCATGTTTTAAATGAGCCCATTCTCTTTGACCCAAACGACCCGAATTTCGACATCGATTTTGTTCTAACAAATTATCGAATTCCCATTACCTCTGGTTTAGAAAAAAGCTTGGCTGATAATGGTAGTTTCTCCTCAATTGCCGACGAATGGTTTCCGGAAAGCCTGCTTATTGAAGTTAATGAAGGCCACCTGAATTTGGCAGAAGCCGTGCTTGATTTCAGCAGCGGAGAACCCGTCAGCACCTCTTTTATTTGTGAACAAACCGGGTTGACAGATGATAATCAGGCATTGATTGAGTTTTCCCTGAATATAGCTATGCAGGCAGACCCGCGGTTTGATGAAGTGGGCCCGGCTGGTGAAGTCCTCTGGTTCCTCACTGCCCTTGAACCAACAGAAGTAAATGAACAGCCTAAAACTCTCCTTTCAGTAACTCCTCAAGAATTCCTTGGCTCAGCAGACGCCTTAGAAAATAGTGTGCAAATCAATCTCTTTGAAGGTGTGATTGCCGATGAATACGAAATCAGGGAAATTGAAACGAATGAAGTTGATAAGTTAACCTTCAGCTTAATTTATCCACATTGGCGTGAAGGCACCTTGCCACTCTCAGATGAACTACGGACTTTCTTTCCCACCGCGATTAACTCCCCGCATATTCGATTTACATTTATTGATGGACATACAAAAAACACCTTCCCTGGTTGGGTAGTACGTCAGCATAATTATGTCTGCGGTTTGAAGGATTGGTATCAAAAACTTGAACTGCTGCCGGGTTCTCTGGTTCATATAAGTAAAGGGAAAAAACCTGGTGAAGTGATTATTCGAGCCGATAAGAAACGTCCATCTCGACAGTGGATCCGGGTAGCGAAGGTTAATTCAAATGATAAACTTGTTTTTTCAATGGATATGGCTGTGGTGAAAACTGGCTATAATGACCGGATGATTCTTATGATTGATGATCCAGACAAATTGGACAATCTGTGGTTGTCAACAGTCACTGCCCATAAATTTGAAGAAACCCTTAAATATATTATGCGAGAGTTAGTGAAGTTGAATCCTCAGGGACACGTTCACGCCCAGGAATTATATGCTGCAACCAATTTGATTCTTCGCACCCCTCCCCGCGCTATCCTGTCCGTTTTGAATAATGCTGATTGGGTTTCGCATGAAGGTGATCTTTATTATCGCTTAGCAGATTCAAATCAAGAAGAGGCTAACAATGACGGATAAATTACCATTTAGTTTATTAAAACCTACCGTTGACACTCCTTTTCACATTGATTTCGACTGGTGGAAAGAGCATGAGCACGATTGGCGTATTCATTTAGAAGATTGCCTTTGCGAAGAACATCAAGAATATTTCAAGAGTGGTAATTTCAGTGTTGAAATTGATTGGATTCATCCCGAAACGGCTGAAGTCCAAAAAGTTGATGCCCTGCAGCACACTTTAATTGAGCATTGCTCAAAAGAGCCTGATTTTATCACCCCTTACACAACAATCGTGGAAGCAATCTTCCGCACCTTTCTGGCAAATGGGAATGCCCCCATGACACCCAAAGATTTAGAATTGCAAACAGGAAAGCCTGCAAGAACAATCTTGCGAACGATAGCCGGCCATAAAGTTTACATGGGAATTCGTCCCTTTAAATCCTGATCTCTCATTTTTCTGAATCGCCGAGACGTGGTAAAATTCTCTCGTCATATCATGCCCCTGTAGCTCAATGGACAGAGCGCCGGACTTCTAATCCGTAGGTTGTGCGTTCGAGTCGCACCAGGGGTGCTTCATCTATAAGCGTTGATTTTTACCATAGCAATGCCCTGGAGTTGAACATCTGTCCACCCGTTTTTTTAATTCACATCAATAGAGAGTTCGGTTGAGCTTTTTGATTCTTTTTGATAATCACTCTCTAAAATATCATGACACTCTTTCATTTTCATCGCCATCTTGTAACGGCATCATAAGCATGATAAGATTCACAACGTACATTAATAATAGTATTTTACACTTTCGTTCAAGTTGCAGTACCTGTTCAGGTCTGTATAAAAGAGAAGTGGGTGGAAATCCCGCATTGTGCCGCAACTGTGATTAGCCTATCGAGCTATAAGTCAGATCGCTTTCTTGAATGATCCTCTATTGCCCTTCTCGAGCGAAGAAGACGAGGAAATTAACCAAGATTGCTCCCGCATCCCTTGATTTTTTACTCAACTTCTTTGTAAAAGGAGTTGAGTTTTTTTATTTCATATCATAGGAGATTTGAAAAATGAAAAAAATGAAATGGCTGCTAGCAATTTTAATGATTGCGATGACGTTAGCCGCATGCACAACACAGACTGTGACTGAAATTCCCGCGCAGGAAGAAATAGACACAGTTCCAACTGAAGCTACCGAAGAACCTGTTGAAGCAACAGCAACCGAAGCAGAAGAACCAGTAGAAGAAACTGAGGTTGTTGAAGAGCCAATCGATTACTTTGAAGACAAAGCGATAATCGAATACGCTCAAGGCTTCACGGTTGAATACTTTGACAATTACAAAATAGTTGAAGTCCTCACCCCATGGGATTTTTCAGAAGAAACCTTCAAATATGTCCTCGTCCAACGTGGCACAGAAGCCCCTGAAGGAATTGAAAATGTGGATGCTGTCGTAGAAATTCCGATCGAAACCATCATTCCCCTTTCAACCACATTCATACCTTTCATCGAAATCAATCATCAAATGGATACGATTGTCGCTGTCAGTGATGGAACATATATCTCGAATGAAACCGTCCTCAAGAAATTCGCCGATGGCGAACTGCCGGCTGTGGGCTATGGAGCAACTGTAGACGTTGAGACTATTCTCAACCTTGAACCAGATATCATCATGGCAAATGGATACGGCTTCCCTGATTATGACACACATCCAGTTCTCATTGATGCCGGTCTCACCACGATCATCAACGGAGATTATATGGAAAGCACCCCCCTCGGTCGGGCAGAATGGGGTAAATTCATCGCGCTTTTCTATAACACCGAAAAAACGGCAAATGAATTCTTCTCCCAAACCGTTGAAAACTACAACGAAATTGTCGCACTTGCTGCTGACGTTGAAAATAAACCCACTGTCTTTTTTAACACAGCATGGGAAGGCACCTGGTATATGCCCGGTGGCAATAGCTACCTTTCTCTCATGGTTCAGGACGCAGGCGGTGATTACTTGTGGAAAGACGATCCTTCAACAGGTAGTCTTTACCTGAGCTTTGAAGAGGTTATTGAAGTTGCTGGTGAGAATGCTGAAATTTGGCTCCATCCGGGAGGGTTTTCATTTTCGATCGCTGACGTTCTCCTTTCAGATGAACGCTACGGGGAATTTAATGCTCTCCAAAATGGGATGTTATACAACAATAATGCAAAACTGTCCGCAATGGGTGGCAACGACTACTTTGAGTCTGGTGTGGCCAATCCCGATGTCATTTTGGCAGATCTTTTTTCAATTTTCCATCCAGATTTAATGCCAGATCATGAGCTTCAATATTATATGAAATTAGACTAGGTTTTTCCTTTTTTCGATGGGTGTCAGCTGGCACCCATCGAAACTTTTACTTTGCGATTTATCAATGAAAAATCAAACCCAAAAAACACTTTATATCTTCTTCTCTTTGTTGGTTCTGATATTCCTTGTCATTCTCAGCCTTTCTTTAGGCTCTGTAAAAATACCCTTTACGGAAGTATTAAAAATCATCATTGGACAGGAACCTGTCAAAGCTTCCTGGGGCAGCATCGTCTTACAATTCCGTTTACCAAAAGTGATCACGGCATTGTTGGCTGGTGCAGCTTTATCAGTCGGTGGCTTGCAAATGCAAACCCTTTTCCAAAATTCATTGGCTGATCCATACATTTTAGGTGTATCAAGCGGAGCAAGTCTTGGCGTCGCACTGGTAATACTCGTCAATGGAGCAACGGGCTCTTTAATGCTGGCCGGAATTGGTTTTCTTGGTGATCTCGGTATCGCTGTTGCAGCTGGTTTAGGTTCTGCTTTGGTGCTGCTTTTAGTTATTCTTGTGGCAAGAAAAGCAAAAAATACGACTACAATGCTCCTCATCGGGATCATGTTTGGATACATCACAAGCGCCTTTGTCAGTCTTTTGATCTATTTCAGCCTTCCAAATTCTGTTCACACCTACCTGTCCTGGACCTTTGGCAGCTTCGGCGGTGTGACATGGTCGCAAATCAAAATCATGGTTCCTGCAATTTTGGCGGGCTTAGTTATCGCCATCGGATTGATGAAACCTCTCAATGCCTTATTACTAGGAGAAAATTACGCTCAAAGCATGGGTATGAACGTAAAAAAGACCCGATTTTGGATCATTATCAGCGCTTCACTTTTATCAGGAATCATCACCGCATTTTGCGGTCCGATAAGTTTTATCGGTATTGCCATTCCGCATATCTGTCGTGGACTCCTCAAAACCTCAGATCATCGCTACCTGATCCCTGCCACAATGGTAATCGGTGGAGCAATGGCTATACTCTCCGATATTATTGCTCAAATGCCGGGGAATCAAACTGTACTCCCGATAAACGTAGTTACATCAATTCTTGGGGCTCCAGTAGTTCTCTGGGTTCTTTTACATAACCAGGGAAAGAACCGTGTATCATGAAATCTCCCGTGCTTCAAATCCGCGATCTTTCCATTGGTTTCCGAGAAAAGAAATTCATTGATGTCATCTCGAAAAGTATTTCCTTTGATTTATTTGAAGGTCAATTAATTTGTGTGGTAGGTCCAAATGGCGCTGGTAAATCAACCTTGCTCCGCACAATTACTGGTTTACAGAAACCTCTTTCGGGCCAAATATTTATTAATCAAGAAGACCTTCAAAAACAAAGCCCATCCAGTTTGGCAAAAAAACTATCAGTAGTTCTTACAGAAAAGGTGGACATATCAAATTTAACCGTTTACGATGTCGTCTCTCTGGGAAGACACCCCTTCACCAATTGGCTGGGAAAACTGACACAAGAAGATCACCACAAAGTAATTAATGCACTCAAACTGACAAATTCTTTGGAGCTTAGCGACAAAGACGTCTCACATCTCAGTGATGGTGAACGTCAAAAAGTCATGATCTCACGTGCTCTTGCGCAGGACCCCACTATCCTTATACTGGACGAACCAACAGCTTTTCTTGATTTTCCGCATCGCGTCGAAATCATGCGCACCCTGAAAGGACTGGCGCTTGAGAACAACTATTCCATCATTCTCTCTACACATGATTTAAATTTAGCGATCACCACCGCGGATGCATTATTGATGATTGATACAAACGGCAAAGTCGAATATGGCGCACCAGAAGACCTTATTTTGCAGGGTCTTTTTGAGCAAACATTCAACCCAAATAAAACTCTAATTTTCAATCCATTCGATGCGACTTTCCACTTTAACTCCAATACTGGAAGAAATTTTCATGTCACTTCAACAGATGAATTGGCCCAGCATTGGACAGAAAAAGCTCTCCAGAGGATCGGGTTCAGAACTAGGAATACACCATGTGAAAACAATGTCCGGTATACTCATTCTCCGACGCCCACATGGCAATGTACGTTCAACGCCCAAACATCAACCCACCATTCAATCCTGGATCTGGTCAATTTCCTGAGAAATAACTTTCAATAAGAAAGATCATTTCAAACAACTTCTAAAGTTTCAAACCAAAATGCGTTCTACCGAACGCATTTTGGTTTTCATGAATATTTTATTACAAGATTCAACCTCTAAAATCGAACCCTCCTGTTCATCTCCCGTTCTTGATCTCGCTTTTGAATTTCCTGACGTTTATCTCTTGTTTTCTTGCCTTTTGCTACTGCTATTTCGAGCTTTGCCCGGCCGTTTTTCAAATACATCCGTACTGGAATAATAGTAAGACCTTTCTGACGCACATCATCCCATAAATTTCGGATTTCTTTCTTGTGCAGCAGCAAACGGCGATTTCGTTTAGGATCATGATTAAACCGATTGGCGAGTTCATAGGGTGCAATGTGTGCGTTAATCAAATAAGCTTCCTCACCATCCACCTGAACATAAGCTTCTGCAAGCGATACCTGTCTGGCCCGGATTGATTTGATTTCACTCCCTCGCAATTCAATGCCTGCCTCATAAGTATCTAAAAGAAAATATTCATATCTTGCTTTCTTGTTCGTTGCGATAACTTTAACACCCATCTGCTTTACCGCCTTTGAGTAAAAGTGATGATAGCCAATAAGATTCCAGTTAACCCCAAAATTAAGATTATCAATCCCATTGGCACACCCGCAATAACCAGTTGCGTTTGACTGACATCCTCATATGTTGGAATTACTATCGGTGGAGCTGGAGTGAAGGTTGCTAATTTCGTGGGTTCAATTGCATATGAAAATTGAGCGGCAAGAGTAGGATCAATCGTGGGAGTGAATATTGGTGTTGGTGTTGGCGGTGGCTCTACAATTGGCAAATCTCCATATAACACATCCACATACGGTGCATAAACCCACCCAATCCCGCCTTGAACCCCAGGATATTCGATTAATATCCAATTCCCGCCTTCAGTACGCCCTTTTGCAGGCATCTCCTGCCCTACAAGAACCACCCCAATTAATGAATAAATGGAACCAGGGCCAGAGCGCACATTAATTTGATCATGGTCTGTCGCACCGATACGGATCATAGGCCCGGTTGGTGTACCAGTCACCGTTGGAACAGGAGGAGTTGCATCCTGAGCAAAAACTGGTTGCACCCACATCAATACAATCAACGTAATTAACAGTAGTATAATATTTTTTAGATTCTTAAAAACGAATCCTTCATCTAACTTTTTCATATAACCACATTATAACGGAAAAAAATGCAAGCTCAACCAAACACAAGAGTATATCATGGAAATATTAGCGCAGTCGATATTGCGCGCGCGTTGAAAGCTGAATTTCACCGCGGAAATTTTATTGTCGAAACATTTGGAAAACCTGAAAAGATCGTTCTTCAAATTACAACGAAAAGAAATCTTCGGTCAGGCGGGCAAACCGCTCTTTCGGTCAACCTGACAGATTTGGAAGACGGCGTAATCATCAACATCGAAAACCAGAAATGGCTTGGAATTGCCGCAAGCATGGGCCTCAGCGCCATCAGCACAGCCATAAATCCCCTCAATCTGCTGACGAGGATTGATGATATTGCTCAAGATATTGAATCTCTTTCAATGACAGATGACGTCTGGAGCGTAGTTGAAACCAGCGTCCGATTAGCTGGTGCCGGGCATCAACTCAGTCAGAAACTTCGCAGAGTTACCTGCGAATATTGCGGTTGCGCCATCCAGACAGGAGAACCTAATTGTGTAGCATGCGGAGCCCCTCTTGGAAACGTACAACCAGTAACATGTAAAGCTTGCGGTTTCGTAGGATCATCCGCTGATAAATATTGTTCAAATTGTCACCAACCACTTTAAAAAACGTTGGGGCGCTTTCTTAAAATCCCTTCCTTCCTAAATTTGGTCAATGAATAATTTACTGCTCTTGGGAGTCATAGAACTCAGAAATGAGCAATAACCTGTATAAACCAGATAATCACAGCTAAGTTGAAAGACCCGATTGAATCTCTGATAGACGCCTTTGAAATATGCAAACAATATTTTTTTTATCAGTATGATTTCAATCGAACAATCATGAAACAGTAAAATATTAATTCAGCTCACCTTAGATAATTAGATTAGTATACAGAGCATAAAGGAGTATTTGAATGGATCAATTTCCCAGGACAATGGTTGGGGGTGTTTCCCTTTCCAGAATGATTATTGGAACAAACTGGTTTTTGGGTTACTCACATACCAGCGCAGCCAAAGATAAATTCATCAAAAACTTTCAAGACCGTAAGAAAATTGCTGACATCATCACAACATTTTTTGAGGCCGGTATTGATACCATTATGTGCCCCTATTCTGAATTAATTGCCAATGCCGTGAAAGACGCACAGGATCGGACGGGTACTGAAGGTATTTTAATTCTCACCCCCACTTTCAATATTCGTCCTGGCGGCCCCAAAGATCAATCGCCAGAGAAGGTTTTTGATGATTGTAAAAAATTGGGCGCAAAATTCTGCTTTCCTCATCAAGGAATGATAGATACACTGTTGGATAAGCTTCATCGGGAAATACGTGACTATGCGAAATACGCGAAGATGATCCGTGATCGTGATATGATCCCTGGTCTTTCCACCCACATGCCTGAATCCATCCAAATAGCAGATGAAACCAATGCTGATGTTGCTTCTTATATCCAGCTCTATAATGCAGCCGG
Source organism: uncultured Anaerolineaceae bacterium (assembly GCA_964595925.1). Classification (GTDB taxonomy): domain Bacteria; phylum Chloroflexota; class Anaerolineae; order Anaerolineales; family Anaerolineaceae; genus SpSt-1165. The sequence goes on from CAZQSG010000017.1 coordinate 18,381, forward strand.
TTTCCTTATGCAAGTTGAGGTAGATTGTATTATGAAGGTTATTCACCAGGCGAAAAAACCTGTTATGACCATTAAACCTCTGGCTGCCGGTCGGTTAATGCCTGTGGTGGGACTTGGCTATGTCTGGAACACGATTCGAGATTGCGATATGGTGACCATTGGAACAACTACCGTTGATGAAGCCAAAGAGGTCATTGATCTTTCTCTTGCCTTCATATCCAACCGTTTACCGAATTACAAACTTCAGGAAACACGCAGCAAATCAACAATTAAGAAAGCCAATCAATAATTTATTCTTGGCTCCTTGATTTATTTGACAAATTTTGTTTAAACACACTTTCCTGCGGTACAATGAACCGCAAGAAACTCTTAACAATGTTGGAGCAGATTGACTATGCAATATTTATTAGGACTCGATATTTCGACTACTGGCGCAAAAGCATTGCTTTGTGATACCTCAGGGAGTGTAATTGATACAGCTTCAACAGAACTTTCTCTCTCAACACCAAAACCCCTCTGGTCAGAACAAAATCCGGAAGATTGGTGGAGCGGTATCGTAAATAGTATCCGTACGCTTTTACAAAAGAACAGTATCGGTGGAGAGGAGATCATCGCAATTGGCCTCACTGGACAAATGCATGGCCTCACTATGCTGGATGAAGATGGACAGGTTGTACGACCAGCGATTCTATGGAACGACCAGAGAACCGGCCCGCAGTGTGATGAAATTCGAGAGATTATTGGTCGGGAGAAATTTATCAATATCACCGGAAATGATGCCCTGACAGGTTTCACCGCACCCAAGATTCTCTGGGTGCGCGATAATGACCCGGAGGCATATAACCAGACTGCCCATATCCTCCTTCCGAAAGATTATATCCGGTATAAATTAACAAATAGTTTCGCCTCTGACCGCGCAGGCGGCTCTGGCACAGTGCTTATTGACATTAAAAACCGTGATTGGTCACCGGAAATCGTCAGAGCATTGGATATTCCCAAATCCTGGTTGCCAGAAACGTACGAAGGAACAGAAATTACTGGCTTTATCTCGGATGAAGCCGCAGAAATCACCGGTCTAAAAGCCGGCACGCCTGTTGTAGGAGGTGGTGGAGACCAGGCTGCAGGCGCCGTAGGTGCTGGTGCTGTTGAATCTGGCATCGTCTCTCTTACTTTAGGCACCTCAGGTGTCATTTTTGCTACAACCAACAGTCCTTTTGTTGAACCTGAAGGGCGCCTGCATGCTTTCTGCCATGCAGTACCAGGCCGCTGGCATTTGATGGGTGTCATGCTTTCAGCAGCAGGAAGCCTGCGCTGGTTTCGTGATACTTTTGCCCCCCAATTGGAATATGACGATCTCATCGCATCCACAGCAAAAATTCCCGTTGGTTCTGAAGGATTGTACTTTCTGCCTTATCTTACCGGCGAACGAAATCCATACCCAGATCCGCTCGCCAGGGGTGGTTTTATTGGTCTTACTGTGCGTCATACTTTTGCCCATCTTACCCGATCCATCCTTGAGGGGGTCGGTTTTGGCCTCAAGGACAGTTTTGAATTAATGAAACAGGCTGGCTTAACTGATATTCAACAGATTCGAATTTCAGGTGGCGGCTCCCGTAATCCTATCTGGCGTCAAATTCTTGCCGATATTCTTGATACCGAACTCGTCACAATCAACACCAGTGAAGGAGGGGCGTTTGGAGCTGCACTTCTTGCAGGCGTAGGAGTCAAAGTTTGGGATTCTGTAGATCAGGCATGTAAAAATACTATCCAACTCACAGGTTCAACACTCCCCCAAAAAAAATCTGTTGAAGCTTACCGACATCATTATGATATCTATCACAGTCTCTACCCAACCTTGAAGGACACTTTCCATCGCATCTAGGAAGGTATAATATTATATGCCAAACACCTCCGACTTCAATTTGAATTCGCTCAAAAAACTCATTGTGGACTCTGGTATATGGGAGCATATTGATGAACTCAAGCATCGTCTCATTAAAGCAATCATCGGTCTAGTTCTCGGTATTGTATTGAGTTTCTTTTTCACCGAACAGATTTTAACTATTCTGGCAGAACCTGCTGGAGGTGTCGATGCACTCCAGGCTATCCAGGTGACAGAAACCATTAGCGCCTACATGCGAATATCACTCATCAGCGGTTTTATTATTTCACTTCCCTGGATCGTCTATCAACTCCTTGCCTTTGTCCGTCCCGGACTAGAACCCAATGAAAGAAAATGGATAAACGGAGTTATTCCGGCAATCACAATCCTTTTCCTTTCTGGAGTTGCTTTTACCTACTTCATCATGTTACCCGCAGCGATTCCATTTCTGTTACAATTTATGGGCATTCAGACGGTGCCTCAAGTGTCCGATTATATCAACTTTGTTACTTCTTTGATGTTCTGGACTGGTGTTGCCTTTCAGGCGCCAATCATTGCTTTTGTTCTGGCGAAACTTCGTTTGATCAGTGCAAAAGACCTTACAAAACATTGGCGCATTGCTATAGTCTTGATTGCAATTGCAGCAGCAGTAATCACCCCTACTGGTGACCCGATAAATATGGGATTATTAATGGTCCCTCTTTCTGCTTTATATGTATTCAGTATCTTCCTTGCCTGGTTTGCCAGAAAAAATGAGGAAGATTAATAATTATCATTTGGTGATTCAAAGGAGTAAAAATTCATGTTAGCTTCATTACGTGGTTGGGAATGGATCATTATTCTTATTATCGTTCTTCTAGTGTTTGGCGTAGGCCGCATTGGAAAACTCGGGGAAGAATTGGGAAGAGGAATTCGATCTTTCCGCGATGGCCTGAAAGGCGAAGACGAAGAAGAAAATAACTCTTATGAGAAAGAAGAAAAATAATTTTTGATATGGTTTCTTCTCTCTTATCTGGAAAGAAATAAAGATGAAATTTTTTAATTTCGGCAGTTTAGAAATCATTTTCATTCTGGTGATTATGATTATCTTTCTTGGTCCTGATCAGGTAGCGAAACTGGCCAAAAACTTAGGTATTTATATTCGTAAAATAACGCAATCAGAATTTTTGAGTTCAATTTGGCGCACCTCACGGGAGATACGAAACCTTCCAAGGACTCTCGTAGATGAAATCGGTCTCCAGGAAAGCCTGAACGAAATTCAAAATAGTACGAAAGAGATTATCGCTGATGTGGATCAAATAAGAAAAGATTTAGATCAAGAACAGAAACTTCACCAGTCAGAAATAAGAAAAACCGTTACAGAATTAAATCGCGCTAATGAGGAAATGAAAAAACGTGCAGCTGCAGGAAACCCTCCAACCGAGTCATCAAAAAATCTGGAGTAGCTTGCATCAGAACAGAAACCCATTCAAATTTTGCAAAAGAAGAAAAAGTAATCGGTTTTGAATATGGTTCGATAAGGATATTTCATCCACGGTTTCGATAAAGATCAACTGTCTCGACAGCATGTCTCAAATGCGGAATTACAATGCTCCCCCCAACCACCATAGCAACATTAAATGAATCATACAGCTCTTCATCACTCCAGCCTGCATCAATGCAATGCATAACATGATAATCAATACAGTCGTTACATCGCAAAACCATAGAAGCAACCAGACCCAAAAGCTCTTTTGTTTTTGAATCTAAAGCCCCTTCGTCGTAAGCGGCAGTGTCCAAATTAAAAAACCGTTTGATTCCTCGGTGTTCAATTGATAAAATCCTTTCATTCATTTTTGATCGATAAGCATTAAATTCATCTAAACGATTCATCGCCACACTCCTCATTGAGCAATATTTCCTAATAAATACCCAGATACGTTTCCCCTATAATTCCATCTGAAAAGTTAATAATCCATTATAGTTGATGTTTTGATAGCGCAATCAGAAGATTAACAGGGAATATTTTTTTATGAAACGCTTAGTAAAATCAACCCTCATTATCTCCTTTTTCTTTGGAATTGATAAAATCCTTAGCTTTGTCCGTCAACTTTTTATTGCTAGAGAATTTGCTCTCTCATATGAATTGGATGTTTTTAATGCCGCAAACAACATCCCGGACTTACTCTCTGCACTCATCTCCGGTGGTGCCCTGGCTGTGGCATTTATTCCTGTTCTCTCAGATTATCTGGAAACAAAGGGAAGAAAAGAAGTTTGGCAATTATTCTCGAATATTATCAACCTTGCTTTTCTGTCCACATGTATTCTAGCTCTTCTGATTTTCCTCTTCACCCCCTGGCTAATTACCAACATAATCGTACCGGGATTTCCTGCGGAACAAAAACAACTGGCGATCGAATTAATGCGTTTTGACCTGATTGCAATCATCATCTTCTCGATCAGTGGATTGGTTATGTCTGGCCTGCAGGCGAATCAGCATTTTCTTCTTCCTGCCCTCGCCCCAGGAATGTACAACATTGGTCAAATCTTTGGTGTCGCAATTTTAGCTCCCTCAAAGGGGTTAGCCATAGGTCCACTCACTTTGCCAGCTTTTGGTTTTGGAATTCATGGATTGGTTTATGGCGTTATCATAGGCGCTGCCATGCACCTGTTAATTCAAATTCCTGGACTGATCAAATATCAATTCCGCTGGGAACCAAAATTGCGTTTAAAATCAGCCGGAGTAAAACAGGTTTTAAGATTGCTTGGGCCAAGAATCACCACCATGTTTTTCATTCAGATGTTCTTTATCATAAGAGACAGTCTCGCATCAGGTATGGGAGAAGGTGCTGTCACCGCCCTCAACCTGGGGTGGTTCATCATGCAAGTTCCTGAAAGCCTTGTTGGTACAGCGATTGCAATAGCTTTGCTGCCAACGATTTCAACTGATTTCGCTGCCGGTCGTCTAATAGAATTCCGAGAGAAAATCAACATTTCTATCAATACAATCATCACCCTGACGATCCCAATCGCCGTTTTTACATCCATAGGACTCACGCCATTGGTTGAAGTGGCATTTAATTATAGTGCCGCCGACACCCAAAGAGTCGTTTTGGCAGCACAAATTTATCTGGCAGGGATTGTTGGACATTCATTATTAGAAGTTGCCACCCGCGCTTTTTATGCACAGCAAAAGCCCAAAATTCCTCTCATTGCAGCTGTGCTTAATGCCGGCGCGTATTTTTCCCTCTCCCAACTATTATCTCGATGGTTTGGTTTCTCAGGAATTGCCTGGGCAAATAGTATCATTTTTACCACGCAAGCCATTCTATTATTAGTATTCCTTAACCGCAGTCATAATGGCTTCCTGGAAGTTAAAAAAACATTCATAAAAATATTACTATTCTCACTTAGTTACGGAGCCTTTCTTTTCCTTGCCATGTACTTTCTCTCCTTCATTCCCTCGATCTACACAGCTTCAACAGGTATTGCATTGGGATTTCTTTTATCGCTTTTTGTCATGCGTAAAGAGTTAAT
>CAZQSG010000017.1:23788-32255 GCA_964595925.1 uncultured Anaerolineaceae bacterium
ATTCCTCTTTTGCACATTGATTAAAAGGTTGATTGTCAGACAATTCCATTACATAATAAACCCGTGTGTTGTATAATAAAACTATTGAAATTCAATATGGTTAAGTGGATTGTTCTAAACCGCTCAATCAATTAATAACTGTATCGCCTTTAGTACCGTTTTTTATTAATTATCACCACCATTATTCATTTAAATTTAGGGAAGGACTGTTATGGAAGCCTGTAAAGAACCTGTTTTAACTGTTTCTTCAGATCAATCTGGGACTGAAATATTACGTGTCTCTGTCGATTATAGTCTGGAGACTTTGCATAAATCAAAGGTATGCCCGCCACCTATAAAACACGCACTCCATGGAATGATCAGTTGGCATCAGAGAAATGAAACCACCATCTCCAGAGCGATTCATTCATCAAGTCAATACCTGGAATTTCGAGCTTACCTTAATGTGGTTGGAATCAACCCAAAAGAAGTCAAAGATACCTTAGAAATTCCAATTAAACGCCCTGGTTTCATTGTTGGTTTCTCAGATGTACATGCGACCCCAGATGATGATCCTATCGTCACAAGCTATGTTTCTATTCAAATGAAAGGCCAGCTTATTCAAACATCAAAAATTGCTCTGACAGGAATTAAACGCCGCCAAATAACCTGTCTGGCTACAGTCAATCATCTTGATGGGAAGCAGCTCACTGACAAAGTGATCGAAGATTTCTGTAATCAAATCCCTTCCTGGATAGAGCCCGAAGGTAATTATTTAGGGAGTGCAGAATACCGCCAGGCAATGGCTGTGGTGACAACAAAACGAGCATTGAAGCAATGTATGGAGGAACTATAAAATGTCAACTACAAAGCAGGTCACTCTTTACATTAATGGACAATCATATGTTGTGCAACATAAACCAAAAGAAAAATTGCTCGAAACATTGCGAGCTTTAAAATTTGTAAGCGTTAAAAATGGCTGTGATGAGGGCGATTGCGGCCTTTGTACTGTGCTGCTGGATGGTCACCCGGTTCGAAGCTGTCTTCTCCTCACCGAAAACTTAGATCAACAAAATATTACAACCCTTGAAGGTTTATCAGAAAATGGTAAATCGCATCCAATTCAAACTGCATTTATGGAAACCGGCGCCATTCAGTGTGGATTTTGTACACCAGCTCACATCCTCACCAGCAAGGCTCTTCTGGATGAGAATCCAAATCCCACAGAAACTGAAATTCGAGAAGCACTTGCCGGTGTCCATTGCAGGTGTACTGGATTTGTAAGAATAATTGACGCAATTTTAAGAGCTGCAGCCGTGCTTCGCGGTGAAGAAGTTCCTAAAATTCAGCCCATACATATGGATTTGCCTGATAATCTTGATGATATTCATCTTCCTGACAATTTCTACCGAAATGAAATGCAACTTGGACCATTACCGCCTTTAGTATTTACCCCAAAATCCATGGAATCAACCAAACACATTGGTCAGCCTGAACAAAAAGTGGATGCAAAAAAATTAGCTCATGGCCGTCCAGTTTTTACAGATGATATTACCCTCCCCGGCATGCTCTATGGCGAATTGTTAACCAGCCCCCATGCCCATGCGTTGATTAAGAATATTGATACAACAAAAGCAAAGGCACTTGCTGGGGTACATGCAGTTTTAACCTACAAGGATGTCCCGCGAGTAAAATATGCTTCAGGCGGACAAAGTTATCCTCAACCCCTTCCCTATGATCAGGTCAGCTTAGACAACAAAGTACGGCATGTCGGTGATCGGGTAGCGTTGGTGGCAGCTGAGACGAAAAGGATTGCTCTGGCTGCATTAAAACTCATCGAAGTGGAATATGAAATTTTGCCTCCTGTTCTCAATTTAGAGGAAGCTCTTGCTGAAAATGCCCCTATTATCCACGATGAGACCGATACAGAAGGTATCTATGATGCAAATCGAAATATCGTCTTTCACATCGAAGCCGAAGAAGGCAGTCCTGACAAAGCATTTGAGGAAGCTGACCTGATTACCGAAGGAGTATTTTTCACCCCAAAGCAGCAGCATGCTCAAACAGAACCCCATTCTTGCATATCGTATTGGGATGAGGATGATCGTCTTGTTCTTCGCAGCAGTACCCAGGTACCCTTCCATGCCCGCAGAATCATTTCACCACTGATAGGGCTTCCTGTAAAACGCATTCGTGTAATAAAGCCAAGAATTGGCGGTGGTTTTGGCGGCAAACAAGAAATCATTCTGGAAGATATGTGTGCTCACCTCACCATTGCCACCGGCCGACCGGTGCGGATGGCTTTTTCAAGAAAGCAGGAATTTATCAGCACCAGAACCCGGCACCCTCAAAAAATTCACTACAAGGTAGGAATCAAAGAGAACAAAGTAACTGCGATGGAACTGCGTTTGATTGGTGACACGGGTGCCTATGGCTGTCATGGCCTGACAGTTCAAATGGTCGGTGGATTTAAGGGACTCACCCTCTATAATCCCCCGAATTCACGTTTCATCTGTGATGTTGTTTACACAAATACTGTCCCCGCGGGTGCATACAGAGGATACGGTTCAATGCAGGAACAGTTTGGTATTGAAGTTCTTATGGAAGAAATCGCTGAGAAATTGAACCTGGACCCGATCAAATTTAAATATGACAATGTTATTAAAGTCGGCGAACCGATGTATCTTGCGAAGAAACTGGGTGAAGGCCGCGAGGGTTTCGATCAATCAATGAACACGAGTGCTCATGCTGAAGCCCTCGCAATCGGTGTTGAAGCAACAAATTTTTATCGCAAGAGAGAAAAATATAAGAAACAAGCCGATCAGGTTATCAAAAAAGGCATCGGTTTCTCCATTGTCTTCCATGGCAGCGGTATTGCAGGTCTTGATATGGCAGCAGCTACGATGAAAATGAATGATGATGGCTCCTTCAACCTCCTGATTGGTGCAACCGACCTCGGAACAGGTTCTGATACAATACTGGCACAAATAGCAGCAGAAGTTCTTGATATCCCCGTGGACGATATCATCGTCTACTCATCTGATACTGACTTCACCCCATTTGATAAGGGCGCTTATGCCAGCAGTACCACCTATATTTCTGGTGGTGCAGTGCGGAAATGTGCATTAAAAATAAAAGAGCAGGTTATTGAACAGGCTGCCGCCATGCTAAATGTCCCGGAAAAGGATGGATTCATTTTACAAGACCGAAAAGCCATTGCTCCAGATGGCACCAGTCTGACACTAGAGGAAATTGGATTATCCAGTCTTCACCAGATGAATCAGCACCAGATCATTGCTTCAGCATCTCACCTTAGTTATGAAAGCCCCCCGCCTACCGCGGCACAATTTGTCGAAGTGGCAGTCGATACTGAAACCGGTGAAATTAAAGTGGAACGCCTTCTGATGATGGTAGACTGCGGGCGCGTTATGAATCCAATCACAGCTGCTGGACAAGTTGAAGGTGGCATGGCACAGGCACTCGGTTTTGCACACTCTGAAGAAAGTTATTTTGATGAAGATGGTAATATGTTAAATGCCTCCTTCGGAAAATATCATACCTATAAAGCAAACGAACTCCCCGATATGGATGTCATATTTATCCAAACGGATGAACCATCTGGACCATTCGGTGCAAAATCAATTTCAGAAATCTCAATCGATGGTGTTGCCCCTGCTCTTGTCAGCGCAGTCCACAATGCAACCGGTAAATGGATTCACCGCTTACCGTTAACACCTGAACGAGTTTGGAAAGCTCTTCAGGACGAATAATTCTCCGAATTACGAATTCTTTCCCCGGGCATCAGTTACGATGCCCGGTTTTTTTATTAATCCTAAAAATAATATATTAAGTTTTCTATTTTCTATTTTTGTTTTTCTTGACTAATTTTTAATATTCTTGACTTTTTATATTATATATGCTAAATTATATTTAGGTTTGTTAAACTATTAGGAGAAAATCATGACGACTTTAGAAACAAAAAAATATGATGTTAATCCATTTTCATCACTACACATTGGCGGCCCTGGTAAAGTATATTTAAGGCAAGGAGATCAACCTGAACTCACCATTGAGGCCCCAGAGAATGTATTCGAGGCTTTAGAGGTAACAAATGAAGCTGGCAAGCTTTCGATTCGGCTGCGTCCCTCAAATTTCTTCCGGTGGCTATTTGATGGCGGTAAGCTCAATATCAAAGATGAAATCACCTATCACATTACAGTAACTGAAATCGAAAAACTTTCATTTGGAGGTTCTATAAATATTGAATCCGAAGAGATTAGCAGTCCCAATTTAAAAATCAGTAATGGCGGTTCGGTTCGTGCCAAGTTTGGGAAATTATCTATCCAGGAAAAACTCAAGATCAGCAACAGCGGGTCAGTACATGCTGAATTTGATGGCATTGAAGCTCATGAGTTTGAATTCGCCACAAGCGGTTCAGTTAAAGCTGAGTTCAATAATATCAAGGTAGAAAAAATTCATGCCCATGCTTCTGGTTCCATGAAATTTATCGCTCGAGGAGGTCAGGCAACTCAACAGGATGTCTCTATCAGTGGCTCAGGAAGTTATGACGCTTTGAACTTAGAAAGTCAAATTTCAACCATTTCAATCAGCGGTTCCGGAAAAGCATCGATTTGGGCTGAAGAAAAATTATCGCTCTCAGTCAGCGGGTCTGGCAGTATTCAGTACAAAGGAAATGCGGCAGTCAATCAAAGAGTATCCGGCTCTGGCCACATAGAAAAGGTTGACTTGGCGACTGAAAATTAGGAATATGTTTTTTTGGAATTGGCTTAAATTATTCTTATTGTTGATCGAAAGCAACCAAATATTGATCCCCTCTCTCTCCAATATTATTTCATATTCTTAATTGAACACATGCTAATGCCAACATAAAAAAGAGGCTGTCCCTTATCGCTTATGGGACAGCCTCTTTTGAATCCTCAAAGAAAATTTATAGTTACATATTAAACTTCATCGAATGATTTTCCACCCGCCATCACTGCGTCAACTTTGACCATCATGTCACTGATAATAATATGCTGTGGGCATTTCGTTTCGCAAATACCACAGTCGATACAAGCCGCAGCCTGCTTATCCTCATCCACCCTGGCATACCCTTTCCTTGCTTCTTCCAGGGTTCCATACATTCTTGCTTCGTTAAACATTCCAAAAAGCCGGGGAATATTGATTTCAACAGTGCACGGCAAACAGTATTTACAGTCAGTGCATGGAATCGTTGAGAGTGAATTATATTCGTCTCGAACTTTTTCTATGAGAGTTTGTTCTGATTCACTAAGTTGACCGATCCCTGCTTTATCTGCACTTGCCACGTTCTCTTTAACGTGCTCTATTGTGCTCATTCCGCTGAGTAACAATGAGACTTCTGCCTGGTCCCACACCCACTGTAAAGCCCAATCGACAGCTGAAGAACCTTTGCCGCTTGTAGCCCACAGATCTGCAACTCCTTTTGGGGGATTAGCAAGCCGGCCGCCACGAATAGGCTCCATGACCACCATAGACATGCCTTTCGATGCTGCATATTGAAGCCCCTTAATGCCTGCCTGTTCTTCAATGTCCATGTAATTGTATTGGATTTGTGCAAATGACCAATCGTATGCATCTACAATTTCTTCAAAGACTGGATATTTATCATGAAAAGAAAAACCTAATTCTCGTATCCGGCCATCAGCCATCGCCTTCTCGGCCCAGGATAACACGCCAAGGTCTCGAATTTTTACCCACGAATCATGATTCAAGGCGTGAAGCAGGTAATAATCAATGTAATCAGTCTGTAGTTTTTCCAATTGCTCGTTTAAATAACGATCAAAATCATCAGCCGTTTTTGTCAGCCAGGATGGATATTTCGTGGCTATATGAATTTCCTCTCGTCCGCCTTGTTCAGCAAAGAATTTGCCAACAAAATTCTCGCTCTCTCCACCATGATAAGGATATGCCGTGTCATAATAATTCACACCATGGTCTAAAGCATAACCAAGCATTTCACTCGATTTTTCTTCGTCAATATGAGAACTATCCTCATCAATTAACGGAAACCGCATACAGCCAAATCCCAATATAGAGATTTTGTTCTTTGATTTTCCAAAAGTTCGATACTTCATAGTTGTCATTCCTTCTTTCCCAATTTCACTCGCTCATTCATTAGTTTACCATATTCCTTCACCTCCCTATTTACGATTCTCTAAATGAAACACGGCGCAATTAAACACAGTTTCACTTAAAATAGATTGGCTTACCCTTCATTAGTTAGACAATTTCAAACGTATTTTTTCCAGATGACAAATTCATGTTAAAATTTACTTTGCTAAAAATTATTTAATATTATCTAAAATTCCCCCATTACAATTCATAATCAACCATTTACTTGATGAGGAAAACATGAACCCAATTGATCTTTTTTTTACACCAAATAGTGTTGCAATCATCGGCGCTTCATCCAATCCTGATAAACTCAGCTTTGGAATATTAAGAAACCTCGCCAGCTACGGCTACCAGGGAAAAGTGTATCCCATCAATCCTAAAGCAAAAGAGATTCTGAATCTCACCTGCTATCCTTCAATTTTGGATGTTCCTGAAACTGTCGATCTGGCTGTAATTGTTTTACCCGCCCAATATATCCTTCAAGTCCTTAAAGATTGTGCAGAAAAAGGAATTCGAGCAGTTACCATTATCTCAGGCGGGTTCAAAGAGATCGGTGGAGAGGGTATTTCTCTTGAATTAGAGTTATTAAAAGTGGCGCATGAAAACAACATGCGCATCATCGGCCCAAATTGTGTGGGAACAGTAGACCTTCATTCAGGATTAAACACTTCCTTCATCAATGGCCTTCCACCAAAGGGAAGTATCGCCTTCATCTCCCAGTCTGGGGCAGTCTGTGGCGGTGCCGTAGATTACCTTATAGGTAAAGGGATCGGTTTCTCTCACTTTGTAAGTCTGGGAAATGAAGCGGATATCACAGAAACAGACATGATTGAATACTTCGCCGGTGACCCAAAAGTAAAAGCAATCATCATTTATGCGGAGTCAATCCGGGATGGCGCCCGATTTATCGAAGTGACAAAAAAAGTAACTCCCAGGAAACCAGTCATATTAATCAAAGCTGGGCGTTCTGAAGCTGGTGCCCGGGCGGTCTCCTCCCACACAGGTTCTCTGGCCGGTTCGCAGGCTGCATATCAAGCTGCATATAAACAAAGTGGTGTCATTTTTGCTGACACTCTGAATGAATTGTATTCTATTGCTTCTGGTTTTGAAGCCCAACCCCTTCCAGCTGGGCCAAATGTAGTCATAATCACAAATGCCGGTGGGCCGGCCGCACTTGCTTCAGATGCTCTTGAAGCCCAGAGAATGACATTGGCAAATCTGACGCAATCAACCATAGATGAAATCAGAAAGCACGTCAACCCGGCAGCACAGGTTCAGAATCCAATCGACATGCTGGGCGGTGCATCACCAGAAGAATATAAAACCGCGTTAGAAATTGCTCTAAAAGACCCAAATGTCGATGCCGTAATTCCGATTCTCGTGCCGCAAAGCCTGGTAGATTCAGCAGCAGTTGCTGAAGTCTTTGGAAAAGCGTCTCAATTGTCAGAGAAACCTATGATCGCATGCCTGATGGGTAAAGCAAGCCTGACCAAAGCTTTTGATGTATTGAAAAAGTACAACGTTCCAGCTTTTCCTTTCCCTGAAACCTGCGCAACAGTCCTCGGCAAGATGTACCAATATACACAAATCCAAGAGCAAACGTCAGCCCCAGAAGTTCACTTCACTGGAGATCAATCAAAAGTCAACCAGATTCTAAGCAAACACACCAATCATGCATTAGGAGAATTTGAAACTCGACCCATTTTGCAGGCCTATGACATCCCGGTTATTCCCGCACAATTTGCACCTACTCATGACAAGGCACTGAAAATTGCGGAACAAATTGGTTATCCATTGGTGATGAAAATTGTATCTCCCAACATTCTCCACAAATCAGATAGTGGTGGAATCGCATTGAACTTGAAAAATCCCGATGAAGTCAGTACCGCATACAATAATATGTTAGCAGCCGTGAAAATCCATCAACCAGATGCAATAATCGATGGCGTTCTCATACAGAAAATGGCTTCAGGCGGACAGGAAGTAATCATTGGTATGAAAAGAGATCCCAATTTTGGTCCCCTGATGATGTTCGGTCTGGGTGGAATTTATGTTGAATTATTCAAAGATATTGCATTCAGAGTAGCGCCAATTACAAAAAAAGATGCTTTTGAAATGATCGAAGAAACGTCAGCGGGCAAGCTCCTCAAAGGAATCCGAGGTAACCAGCCATCCGACATTGATGCTGTTGTTGATACCTTATTAAAACTTTCGCAATTAGCAATGGATCAACCTCAAATCTTAGAAATAGAAATTAATCCTTTCCTTGTACATGAATTAGGAAAAGGTGCATTTGCCTTAGATGCCAGAGCAATTTTAAAGGAAAAAGGAT
>CAZQSG010000018.1:0-31355 GCA_964595925.1 uncultured Anaerolineaceae bacterium
GCAGGAAGAATATCCCGGATATAAAAACTGGTCAGAGTCTGATCCTCTGGAGCGTAAATTCGGATTTGAAGACGGGTGTTCTCACCAGCTGTGATTACACTTGGATAGAAAGACTTGTTTCCAGTAACACCCTCGCCTGGTTCGTACACGTCCAAATAATCTGTAGCAGAGTGAAGGTTTGTCACCCCTTCTGCAGAAGTAGCTGTATTCGCAGGGATTGTGTTGTTATATCTTTCCACATCATCCCCGCTCGATTCCGGGGAGAAAATATCCACCTGGAATGTACAACTTCCACTTGCAGGCACGGTAGCACCAGCGATTGAGAAAGATGGTTCTCCCGCGTTCGCAGTTACCGTTCCACCAGCACAAGTAGTGCTTTCATTGGCAGGCGAAGCGATCTGCAATCCCTGACCGTTCGTTGGCAGATTGTCTGTTACACCAACATTTGTATAATCGTTGTTGGAATCATTTCTGAGCGTGATTGTAAGGGTCGAAACACCACCAGCCTGAATGCGGTCGGGTGAGAAATTCTTTGAAATATCAATACTCAACGCCTCGGTTCGCAAGGTTGCACTGGCCTGCGTTGCGTTCGTAATTCCCTGATCCGTTTCCAGCGCACCAACAGGAATAGTATTGTTATGATTTTGATCTGGCGCACTGAGCGGAGCCTGTACAGTCACTGTGATCGTACAGCTTCCCGGAGTCACCACATCACCCGCCGGCACGTAACCGCCCGTCAAAGAAACGGTTCGCGGGGCAGTGGTGAAAACCAGCAGTGGATTGCTGGAAGAGCTGCCATCCGTTGTACAGGTTGTTGCAGCACTGCCATCTACTACTTCAAGGACAGTGCCCGGAAGCTCATCCGACAGATTGGTGCCGGTATATGCCTCACTAGTTGGATTCAGGAGAGTAATAGTCAATACACTGGTTTCCCCGGCATTAATCGTTGTTGGTAAAAAAGCTTTTTCAATGCCCACTGCCTGTACATTCAAATCGGCAGAAGCGGAAGAGCCATTCGTTACACCCTGTTTTGTCTGAACCCCTGCTCCGGTTTCAATATCACCTTCTGGAATCTGATTGTTATAAACACCCTGAGTATCCGATACTACATCCACAACAATCTGGCAGGTTGCACCTGGCGCAATGGTGGCATCATTCAAAGTAATCGTATCACCACCCGCCGGCGCGGTGACTGTGCCTGTCCCGCAATTTGAAGAACTTACATCAACAGGGATGGCAATTTCGACCCCCGCTGGCAGGGTATCTTCCAAACTGACTTCCGTCAGTGTTACTGCAGAGTCATTATTACGAACATTGATTGTCAGCTCACTGCGCTGGCCAATCCACACCGTATTTGGTGCAAACTGTTTGCTGATCGAAGGCGCTTGTACTTCCGTCACATTCAGGGATTCTTCAACAGGATCATCATTTGTTACAGATACACCTTCTTCCCCTGTCGCTGTCAATACCCCCACAGGAATATAATTAAACAGGTTGCCGGCGATAATAGCGGAAACATCTACACGCACAAAACAAGAGCCATTTTCCAGCACCGTTGCAGCTTCAACTGTCCCGCCTGTTAATGTAATCTCAGTGGCACCGGGAACAGCCGTAACTGTCCCACCACAAGTATTAATAATGTTAGGTTCATCTGCAATATAAATACCCACCTTGTATTCTGGGCCCGCGCCATCCGGCTTGGCGGTTAGATCATCTGTCCATGACATATCGGTGAGTTCATAGAGGTAAGAGTTAAAAATCTCAATTTCTAATGTCGAAATCTCACCCGGGATGATAGAAATTGGAAGAAAGCTCTTGTTCATCTGTACAGACACCTCATCCTGCGCCTTAACCTCTGCCGGTGATAAAACTGGTGCAGCCAGTAAACTAAACAACATTGAAGCAAATAATAGGAAATGAATTCCAAACTTCAGATTCTGGTACCTGATGGATGTTTTCATAATACTCCCTTTTCGCCCTTGATGATTCTTGAATTATATATGGCAAACTTATTTGCAAAGACTGACTGTCGGCATTGGTTAGATACCATGAAGTACTCTCCCTGACTGATTTCTGTTCTTTGATGGATTTTTAATAAATAATGAAAATTCAACAATTTGCCTGAAGTTATGAAGACCAACGATTCATTGATCTTTTTAGGATGCTTAAATAATAACAAGTCATTTTAAAATAACTAATTAAAATTATATAGTAGATAATAATTAGTGTAAAGGTACTTAAGCTCGAAATATCGTATCATTTGAAGAAGAAAAAATATTTTTCTAAAACAACCAGTATTGATACCTCACTCAATATTCTAGATCGAATCTCCATCGAATCTCCATTGGAATCGAGTATATATTTGATTTTATTATATTCTTTTATTTTCCATCAAACACACAATTTATTGTAAATTCTCATATGAAATGATTGACTTTTCCAATATAATTAAGAGAATCGTTTTTGATTGGTCAGAACGATCTTTGATCACTGATCTTCTCCTGCTGCCTGCGAAAATGAACTAACGCGCAGCAACAATAAAAATCCCTGCACCAGATTCCCATAAGGAGCCTAGAATGAACTACCGACCTGTGCCGCCATCGATCACATTAATTAATCAATCCGGCGAGTTTCCCAATCAACAATTTACCGCCGCTGGTAATGTGATGATCATCGGCCGCCAGCCTGGCTGTCAGATTACAATCAATCACACCAAAATTTCCCGCGATCATGCCCGCATCACCCTCGCTGCTGATTCGGTCTGGTATATTGAAGACTTGAACAGCTCCAATGGCACCTTCGTAAATGGAAATCGTATCAATGGCTCTCATCCATTGCGTTCCGGGGATCATCTACGATTCGGGCCAGTAGCGTTCTTGTTTCAATCAACGATCTCGAATTCTGGAGGAGGAAACGACGCTACTATCACTGACGACGCTGACCCTGATGCTACAATGCTGGAAGCGGGAGTAGGATTTAATCCACCAGCCAGGCAACCTCAGGAAACGCCTTTTCCATTTCCGCAACCTCCGCAACAATCCGTACAGCAGTTTCAACCACCTCCAATTCCTTATACTCCCCCAACCGCCCCCCCTCCGGTTCAACCATCGGCTTACACCCCCATGCCAAACATCCCTCCAAAGAAGAAAAAACGCCGTCCTTGTTTGGTAATAATTCTCATCATCCTGCTGCTAACCTGTCTGGTCACCACTGTCGTTGGTGTACTCTTCTTCGATGATATTATGTGGGAAATAGATAATTTTTTTAACCCTTATGTTGTCGTTCCGAATACAAATACCAATCAAAACTCAAACTCGAATCAAAACACAAACACAAACACAAATACCACCCCAAATGTCACCGGCGCGAATTCTCTCACCGTAAGCACAAACGAGGGCGGTTTTGTCACTTCCGATTCTGGCGCTACCGTGTCCATTCCCCCCGGTGCTGTTCCACCTACAGAAAACGGAGAACCCGGCAAGATGACTTTCAGCATCCGTGAAGATACTAATCGTACTGTCGCACTCCCTGAAGGTTTCACAGGGGTTGGCCCTGTTTATGAACTTGGGCCTGAAGGCTTCACCTTTAATACACCGGTGGAACTCACCCTGCCCATCCCTGTGGACATTGATCCTGCAACAGTGCTTGGCCTGACCTTTTATGATGAATTCACAGGAGAATGGAAAATGGTGCCTGCTGCCATTGATGCGGAAAATAAAATTGCTTCTGTTTCCACCGTCCATTTCTCATACTGGGGCATGTTCACCAGGGCAGATTATGAACACAGTAATTGGCGTAGTACCAATGGCGGTAACATTCGGATCATCAACAATCATCATTATGATTCTGGAACCTACCCACCAGAAGGCGGCAGCAAACCCTATTCAGCCACCTATGGCGTTTGTATCCAGAGTTATAACCTCGATGATTCCAGCCATCGCTGGTCCTGGACCGAACCTTATCAATGGACAATGACGGTAAGCGATTACTCACACCCCGGTAGCACTTATAATTTTTCCACCCGCAAGCATGACTGGTGGCTGCCAAATGGCGCTTATCAATTAATTGAAGTGTGGCACTTCTCTGAGGTCAACCATACCGTACTTGATACACCTGCATACAGCAATTACTGGCGTCCATATGGCACCATCAATATCAATGGCGGTGATGTGAAAGAGTTTCCTTATAACGAAAACGACATCGATTTCAATACAATGACCCCCGGAAGAGCCCCTTGTTTTGGGGTTGAAGACACCTCAGTCGGCACCGGTGATGTACAGATAACCCTGACCTGGTCCGCTTCCGTTGATCTTGACCTGTATGTCGAAGACCCAACCGGTGAAGTAGTGTCCTATTCTTATACTCCCATTCCAAGTGGCGGGCAATTGGACAGAGATAATGAATGTAGTGATCTGGTCATCGGGCGCCCTGAAAACATTTTCTGGCCAGAAGGCAGCGCTCCCAGCGGAACGTATAAAATCAGTGTAAATTATTTTGGTGGTTGTGAAAGTTATGATGCTGTTTCCTACACAGTGCGCACAGTTATTCAGGGGGTAACCAACACGTATGAAGGCACAATATCTTCTGATGAGTACACAGACGAAGTCACCACCTTTAATGTACCGTAAGATATCAAGATAAATTAAAGAGGCTGTCTCTAAAGTAAAAGAGATAGCCTCTTTAGTGTGGTTTTTCAGGTATTAAACCCGGATTCGCCAGATTATGGAATTACGTTAATATAACATGGAGAATTAGTTTATTGGTGTAAAATTATTTTGAGAAAACAGAGTGCTCCTTGAAACAATCATTATTCTGGAGATTTCAAATTCGATCACTCAGGAAGAAAGAACACTATTTAACTAAGGAGAAATAAATGTTAGAACAATTAAAAACCCATATTGAACGGCTTAAAGGAGCTGGCGCAACCTATGTTGATGCGCGCTGGTATCCGGTTGAAGAAGCCAGCAATTTGATGATGTGGAACGGCAATCTGAAAAATGCCTCTTCATCACGTGAAAGCGGGGTCGGGATCAGAGTGCTTTATAAAGGAGCATGGGGGTTCTCTGCTTCTTCCGATGTTGGAAACCTGGCAGGTCTTTTTGACAAAGCCTTCGATAACGCACGCGTGGCGGCCGAACGAGTCACTTTCCCTGTTCGACTTTCCGAAAAAGATGCCATCCATGGTTCCTTCACAAGCCCAAACAAAATTGATCCATTCACTGTCAGTCTTTCAGAAAAAGTTGATTTTCTGAAAGAAATGGATGCCCTCCTGAATCAGGAGGGGGTTGCCCAACGAGTCGCTGATATGACCTTTATTCGGAAACAAATCATAATTGTCGATTCAGAGGATAGTGAAATTGAAAAAAATATCATCGAAGTGTTTCCAACAATTCAAGTGATGGGTATGGATGAACAGGGTGTGGCGCATACACGAAAATTCAGCCCGGGGCGTATAGGAGATACCCGCGGTTGGGAAACCCTCGACCGCCAGATTTTCCAGGAAAATGCTGAACGAATTGTCAAAGAGATGAATGAAGTCCGCGCAGCACCGGAATGCCCGAAAGATGATCGTTCTGTGATTCTCTTGCCAGGAATTATGTTCTTGCAAACCCATGAAACCATCGGACATGCGCTTGAGTTAGATCGCATTCTTGGATACGAGCTAGCCTTTGCCGGCGGCTCATTTGTAACGTTGGAAGATTTCGGAAATCTTCGTTATGGCTCACCTAAATTGACCGCCCGGGCCGATGCAACGATCACAAATAGCCCCGGAAGTTTCGGCTATGACGATGATGGCATTCCTGCACAGAACAATTTATTGATTGATAAAGGGATTCTGGTGGGTGCTATCACAGGACGCCAGATGGTGGAAGAAGCCAACGCCCGCGCTCACAAACCCATTTTCGATGGCAGCAGCGGAGCGAATCGTGCTACTTCCTTCTATCGCGTGCCGATTGAACGAATGACAAACATTAATATCGATTTTGGTGACGACGGCACCCTGGATGATATTGTCCGAAACACGGAAAAAGGGATCATCCTTGACGGCGAGAAAAGCTGGTCAATCGGTTCTAATCGTGAACAATTCCATTTTTCAACAGATATAGGATGGCTTGTTGAGGATGGACAGATTACGAATGTTGTTAAAAATTCGACCTACAAAGGGGATACTGTCAAATTCTACAATTCTCTATCAGCCGTAGGCGATGAATCAACATGGGAAGTTCAATATGTAGATAACTGCGGCAAAGGCCAGCCAAACCAGATCATGCAACTGGGACATGGTGTGCCGATCTGCCGTTTTGACGATGTCAGGATTGGAGAATAACCATGAAAGATAAAATATTACAAATCTTAAATGACCTTCGAAACTATGCCCTTAAAAAGGACGTGGAAGCCACATTTTTTTACCATGAAGAAGATAGCTATCTCATGCGCTTTGCGAATTCAGCGATCTCGCTAAACACAAATGAGCATCTTGTTCGTCTTGAAATCACCACTTATGATGGAAAGAAACGGGCAACCTATGAGGTAATCACAGATCTGAGCAAAGTAGATGAGATGAAGGCAGGTGTAGATATTGCCGCAGAAATGATGACACACACCCAACCGCTCACCTACCAGCCGACAATCCCCCTCTACACTGAATCATTCGCTGATGAAAGCGGGTACGACGCGGAATTGGCATTACTGAGCAATGAAGATAGATTGGCATTCTTCAATGAAGCTGTTGAAGGTCTGGAAACAGATGATATTCAACTCTCTGGTATATTCTCCTGTGGCGCGAACACAATAGCTCTGATCAATACCCGCTCTGAAAATACCCTGTATTTCAAAACGTCTGACGCACAAATTAATGTCGTCCTTTCGCACCCCGTCCTCAAATGGGAGGTGATTGCCAATCAGTCCGCACAGAGAAAATCTGATCTGAATCCTTCTTCCATACGCAAAGAGCTGGTTTTCCTGTTAGATTGCTACCTTAATATCACCCCTCAACAACTTCCGCTGGGAGAATATGATATTGTGTTCGGCTCTGACACTACAGCTGATTTACTCAGTATGTTGAACTGGATTGGCTTTAGCGGTGGGACGATGAAACGTGGTTTTTCATTTATCAAGGAAGAGCAGATCGGGCAGAAAGTTCTTTCAGAGAAATTCAATCTCACAGATGACCCCAGTAACATGGCGACCTTCCCCTTCAAACAAGACCTCATGGGAATGCCCCGCAAGGCTTTTCCTCTGTTTGAAAAAGGTGTGTTCAAGGCCTTTACCTGGTTACAGGATGAAGCCGATGAATTTGGTGCGGAACCAACCGGCCACACTGTGATGCATAAAAGTCTCGTGATGGGAAGCGGTGAGAAAAACGTAAACTCGCTGGAAGAACTGGTGAAGATGCCACGCGAGAAAGATATTCTCTATATCCCATACCTGCATTATATGAATATCGTTAATCCTTCAATCGGCCTGGTTACGGGCACATCTCGGTTTGGAGCATTGCTGCTCAAAAAAGATGGAACAATTGGTGTGCCTTATAATGTCCGCGTTACGCAAAGTTATGATGATATTTTCGGTGAGAATTTAGAATGGCTCTCGAAGCAAACAGCTGTCGTCAATACCTCAATGAGTTACGGCGCTCGAAATCCAACAGCAATCATCACACCGAAATTCTTATGTGTAAAGGATTTAGAGATTTCACATTCTAACTCATCTTTCTAGAAATCAACAGCCAGCAACCCGGTAACACTAATTCAAAATCATCTGTTATACTAGTAGTTGCAGGCACTTGAGTGACCACTCACTCGAGTGTCTGCATTTTGGTTAAGAATTCAATTCTTTCATTCGAAAGAAATTCCCTTCCTCCCCTATGGCCTCATAGGCACCTGGATGTTGCAGAAACCAAAAACCCAAGAAAGCTGGCAGCGACTCATCATATGCTCCCTCTCGGATTCTAAGATCCGTTCTAGGGTAACATTTCTTTTGATGCAACGTTATCTTCAATAGTAAGATTTTTTATGATTCAATGCGATATATCCACACGGCAATATTAATACATTACAATACATTTTTAAACAATTTCGTAAACGGAGGAGTGTGAGGAATGGGGAAAATAGTTTTGCCTTGTCCTTGCTACCAAAGATAGGATATTCCTCTAAAAATAGTATAAACCATCCGTTTGAAACTTACCTTCAAACCGCAATTTACACTTTGAATGTCAAAGTTTGATTGATGGGTGACTGCCGTGGAAAAACCAGGGTTTTTTGTTCAGTTCAATTCTTCAAGTTCGCCCGTGACTGTGAAGACAACACGCTCACAAAGATTAATAACACGGTCCCCCGTGCGTTCAAGATTATGCGCTGCCCACAGCAGATAATTCGCCTGGTTCAGGCAGGAAGGTGTGGTCAAAATGTAAGTAACGAGTTCCCGGTAAATCTGGTTGTAAAGCGCATCCAACTCATCATCCATAGGCGGAATCGCTCGTGCAAGTTCCACGTCCCGCCGCACATACGCTTTCATCACCTCCCGAAGCATAAATGTGGCTTTCTCACACATCAAAGGGATGTCGATTAATGGCTTCACCAACTCTTGATCGCCAATTAATAAATTGATCTTAGAAATTCCTTTTGCATAATCACCAATCCGCTCCAATTCAGAGGCAAATTCAAGCATTGCAGCCAGCGCCCGCAGATCACCTGCATATGGCTGACGCAGAGCAATGATTGTTAGAACTTCTTCTTCTATTTGAAAGCGTTTCTCGTTGACTTTTTTATCCATCTCGATAACGCGCTCTGACCCCGCAAAATCACGTGCCTTTAAATGGAGAACAGAATCAATCAACATTCCTTCAACCATATTAGCCAGGGCCAGAACGTCATTCTGGAGTTTGATCAACTCTTTATCAAAGGTTTCTCGAATCATTACCATTTTAACCAAACCGTCCTGTAATATAATCTTCTGTAACCTTTTTCGTTGGATTGGTGAAGATGTCTCGTGTGGCACCAAATTCCATCAATTGACCGGTACGGGATTCATCGGTATAAAGAAAAGTAGTGAAATCTGAAACACGCGCAGCCTGCTGCATGTTGTGGGTAACGATCACAATCGTATATTTTTCTTTCAGTCTGCGAATCAATTCTTCAATGCGAAGAGTAGCGATTGGATCCAATGAAGAAGCTGGCTCATCCATCAGAATGACTTCGGGTTCAACCGCCAGGCAACGTGCGATACAAAGACGCTGCTGTTGACCGCCGGATATGGACAAAGCCGATTTTTGCAGATCATCCTTTACTTCATCCCACAAAGCAGCACCCCGCAAGCTGGTCTCTACCACTTCATCTAACACCTTACGGTTACGTTCACCATTGACTCTTGGCCCGTAGGCAACATTTTCATAGATTGATTTTGGAAATGGGTTAGGCCGCTGGAATACCATACCGACATACTGACGAAGTGCAACCACATCCATCTCGAAAATATCTTGATCATCCATTTTCGCAGTGCCCTCAGTTCGCACATTCGGTATCAAATCATTCATCCGATTGAAGGTCCGTAAAAAAGTACTTTTACCACAGCCCGAAGGCCCAATGATTGCTGTAACCTGTTTCTCAGGAATTTTTAAAGTAATGTCGCTCAGGGCTTTAAAACTTCCGTAGTAAAGGTCATAATTGCATGTTTCAAGTTTAGTCTTTATATTATGAATATCAGTCATTATCGTTCACCCCGCAAGTCTGACTGTAATCTATTAGACATAATATTGACTACCAGGTTAATCAACATGATCGAGAAAATGAGGACAACGCCAGTTGCCATCGCCTTTTCAAAGGCACGCGTATCCATCGCCAGATAATAGACATGTAAAGCCATGGTGCGTCCGCCAGAAAGTAATGTCTTTGGCGTACCAGAAGAACCCCCCAGTGTTACAAAGAAAACAGCTGTTTCACCAATTATACGACCGATGGTAAGGATGATGCCAGTAATGATGCCTGGCGAGGCAGCTGGCAGAACTACTTTATAAATGGTTTGCCATTTTGTAGCCCCTAAAGCTAAGGATGCCTCACGGTAAGATCGAGGGACTGCACGCAGCGCTTCCTCTGTTGTGCGAATGATAGTCGGAAGCACCAGACATGCTCCAGAGAGTGATGCTGCAAGTAGAGAAAATCCCATATTCAGCGTAGTGACGAATAACGCATAACCAAACAAACCGAAAATGATCGAGGGAATACCAGCCAGTGTCTCTACACCAAAATGAGCTATTTTTATTGTGAATTTTGCAAGTTTATTGGTACTGTTCTGTGGATCTTCTGCATACTCCATCAGATAGATACCGGCGCCAATTCCAAACGGAACCGCCCATAACAACACCAGAATGACAAGATAGATTGAAGTGATAATCGTAGAACGAATACCCCCCTCACCAGCCAGACCACCTTTAGGGTCAGTTGTCAGGAACTCCCAGGTCAATGCGGGTGCGCCAACCTTAATCACATAACCAATTACAAAAACGATCGCAACAATTGTTATCAAACCTGCAAGATAAAGCACAAAAAAGGCAATAACTTGCCAAAACTTTCGGGATTTCAGATTGCCTTCACCATGAAATGCAACACGTGGTTTTACGCTGACATTTCCTTTTACCGTTAGTTGCTCAGTCATTTTTATTCATCCTTCTTCCTATATTTCGCTGCCAGCTTTTATAATGGCACGGGCGGCTGAGTTGATGAGAATTATCAATACAAAAAGGACCACGCCTGTAGCAAAGAGCCCACTCTCATGCACACCGGTTGCATAACCAATTTCAACGGCAATATTACCGGTCAGGGTTCGAGCCTGACTCAGGAAAAGAGTCAAAGGATTGTTCGGGTCAAGGATACGGGGCATAGCTACCGAGTTGCCAATCACCATGATCATAGCCATCGTCTCCCCCAGTGCCCGCCCAATGCCCAAAATAACCGCCGCCACGATGCCGGGACGAGCCGCAGGCAGAATTACTTTCACAATCGTTTGCCAATGTGTCGCACCCAGAGCAAGCGAACCTTCCTTATAACTGCGTGGAACAGCGCGAATTGCGTCTTCGGTGATACTGGCAATTGTTGGAAGAATCATTACTGCTAAAACAATCGAAGCCGATAAAATACCAAATCCTGTATTCCCATAAACCTTGATTTGTCGGATAAACGGTACAATGACGACCAGGCCGAACAAACCAAATACCACTGACGGAATGCCTGCCAGCATTTGGATTGCAGGACGCAGCACTTTCTGAACTTTATCTGGAGCTACCTCGGCCAGAAAAATAGCACATCCAAAAGCCAGTGGTACACCTAAAACCAACGATCCAAATGTCGCAAGGAGCGAACCTGCGATCATTGTCAAAATACCCAGATCACCTTTAGTAGGATGCCAGGACGTTCCAGTTAGAAAGCGCCAAAGCCCTACTTCCTGCCAGGCCTCCATACTTTCACGAATTGTAAAAATACCGATCAAGAAAACAACGATAATAGAAACCATAGCAAAGAACAGGAGCAGGTATTTCATACCGTTATCCACAATTCTTCTTGTTTGCATATCCCAAAATTCCTTTCTGCGCCTATTCTTCAACCCCCCTGCCATGGAGGAATTTGTTTTTTTGCTCATTCAGTAAGAAAGAGAAGACCTTTTTCTACAAATATCTCTTATGATGATTAATTGAATTAACCTCATTGAGAATTTTAGTCTGTAAGAATTAACAAACGTTGAAAGTGATGTTAATGAGTTGTTAAGGGTGCAGGTTGCAACAGAGCACAAAAAGTTAAACCTTGATTCATAATGAAACTCAGTGAAATTGGACTGAGTTTCATTTTAAACAAACAACACTCCCTAACCATTTTATGAGGAGTATTGTTTATGATTTAGAATTCTGTCATCAGGTAACTATTTCACAGCGATGAAGCCTTCTTCGACTACAATCGCTTGCCCTTCCGTAGAGAGTACGAAGTCCAGGAATAATTTAGCCAGACCCTCAGCCTTACCCATAGTGATCATATTCAGGTTGCGGCTGATAGGATAAGCACCTGATACAACATTGTCGGTGGTAGGTTCATTTCCATCAACAACTACACCTCTCGTGGTCTCATCCATGTAACCAAAACTGACGTACCCAATAGCATCTTCAGTGGTACTCACGGTTGTAACCATATTACCATTCGAGCTTACAACAACTGCAAAGTCCGTGGGCAGTTCTTCATCAAGTGCCAGCTCATCAAATGTTGCACGCGTGCCAGAGCCTTCTTCGCGGACGACTACGATAATCATCTTGTCATGACCGCCAACTTCAGACCAGTTCTGGATTTGGCCCAGGAAGATCGCTTTCACCTGTTCGCCAGTCAGGTTAGAAACGGGATTACTGGGGTGGACGACTACTGCGACACCATCTTTAGCGATAGCATGAGGGAGAAGGCCAGGATGCTCTTCCATTTCACTATCTTTGATTTCACGGGAGGCGTTACCAATTTCTACCTGACCTTCAGCAACACTTTTCACACCAGTGGAAGAACCACCCCCGGCGACAGTAACTTCAATCCCGGGATTGAGAACCATGAAAGCTTCAGCCAATAATTCAGCAACAGGCTGAACAGTTGTGGAACCTGCGATGCTTAACGAACCAGCAGCTTTTTCTTCCAATGAGGCCTCTTC
The DNA here is from genome assembly GCA_964595925.1 of uncultured Anaerolineaceae bacterium. Lineage (GTDB taxonomy): Bacteria > Chloroflexota > Anaerolineae > Anaerolineales > Anaerolineaceae > SpSt-1165. The sequence continues at coordinate 12,670 of CAZQSG010000018.1, forward strand.
CTCTGTTTCTTCTGCGGATGCGGGAACCATTTCTTCGGCTGCATTTCCACCGCAAGCTGTAAGCAACATAGCAAAAATCAGAATAACAATAAAAAAATTTAAGTGCTTCATTTTTTCTCCTCTTGACTTATAACAGTAAGATTCTATTATTTTCATCTATAATAATCCTATCAATCATGATTTAACAATCAATCAAGCCATTGTTAACGAGCTGTAAGTGAGTGTTAATTACATGTTAAATAAACATTTTTTCTCATGTAATATCCATTTTCTCAATAGTCCAGAAAACAACCCTGTTATAATAATTTTATTATCCAGGGAGATAAGAGATCATGTCGAAAAAAATACTGGTTGTTGAAGACGAACTTGCCCTACGCGAAACAATTTCTTACAATCTTCGTCAGCAGGGGTATAAGGTATTGACTGTCGATGATGGAGAACAAGCCATTTCGATCGCTAAGTCAGAATCGCCAGATTTAATGCTTCTCGATATTATGCTCCCAACAATGGATGGTTTTGAGGTCTGTCGCATCGTTCGTCAGGAAATGAACCTGCCGATCATCATACTAACCGCACGCAGCAGTGAAATTGACCGTGTGTTAGGACTCGAAATGGGCGCCGATGATTACATCGTCAAGCCATTCAGCATGCGCGAATTACTTTCTCGGGTCAAAGCCCAACTTCGACGCGTGAAAATGGTACGTAATGAAATGAAACACCAGGCTGATAAAAAAGCAGACAAACCTGAATCACTATCCATCAACAATCTTAAAATCAATACTGTTCGCCGCGAAATCAGTCTGGACGGCAATCCCCTTTCTTTAAAGCCAAAAGAATTTGATCTCCTGCATTATCTGGCAAAACATCGCCGGGCCGCTCTCACAAGAGAGGCAATCCTGCGTGAAGTTTGGGGGTGGGAATATATCGGTGGAACCCGAACAGTAGATGTTCATATTCGTTGGCTTCGCAAGAAAATTGAAAAGGATCCAGCCAATCCTGTCCGCATCGTAACAATACACGGCATCGGCTACCGTTTCGAGGGGTAAAAACTTTCCATGTTCCGCTCATTGCGTTCACGCATTGCAGTTCCATATATCATCATGGTAATCATTGGTTCATTGGTTTTGGCCATAACCACCACGACCCATTTGAGAAATGTATTTCTGGATGTCTATCACCAAAAATTACTGGATGAGTGCAGCCTTCTTGGTGAGCTTGTGGGAGCTGATTTATACAATGGAATTCCCTCTAAAGAGTTAGATAATCAGGCAAAACACTATGCCAAAATTTTAAACACCCGGGTCACTTTCATCGCTCTTGATGGTACGGTGCTGGGTGAATCTGTTGCAAATCGCAGCAAGATGGATAATCATTATTATCGGACAGATGTCTATCAGGCTATTCACAAAGGAGAAGGTACAGCGCTGCGCTATAGCACTACCATGCAGCAAAACATGATCTATTCCGCTAAACTGGTTGCCTTTCAAAACACTGATGTGGGTATCGTCCGTCTCTCAATCCCTGAATCTACTTTTAATAGCTACCTCGACCAGGTGAATCGCACCACAGCAATTCTTGCGATCATTCTCGTTATTATCAGTTCGTTGATTTCCATTTATGTTGCGAATAATTTTACGGCTCCAATTCGCGAAATATCAGAAAAAATTGCTTTGATTGGTAAGGGTCAGTTCGGTCAATATCTGGTTCATACCAGATCACAGGAACTTCTTGATCTCAATCAGTCACTCAACAAAATGGGTGATGCCTTTAGCCAACATTTGAAAACAATCACCAGTGAAAGAAATCGTCTCTCTGTTGTGTTGGAGCAAATGGCAGACGGCGCTCTAATTCTGGATCATATGGGTAAGGTGGAATACATTAATCCTGCCGCTCTGCAGCTTCTTAATATAGAATCAGAGGAAGCTGTTGGTTTTAATTTTGCAGAAGTTGTTCGCTACCACCAGATCATTGAACTATGGGGCCACTGCCTGGAAACCGGTCAAAGGCAGGGGGGTCTTGTAGAAACCAGTGGAGAACAAGGCCGATTTCTACAAGTTATTCTCACCCCCTTTATTGAATTTCAACGACGCGGTTATCTACTCACCTTACAGGACCTGACAGCTCTGCGTCGTCTTGAAACCATCCGGCGTGACTTTATTTCTAACATTTCTCATGATCTTCGCACCCCCATCACATCATTGCGCCTCATGACAGAAACTCTGCAAAACGGTGCTGTAAATGATCCTAAGATGGCAGAGCGTTTCTTAGATTTAATGGGTAAATCTATCGAAACTATGTCACAACTCGTTGAAGAACTCCTAGAACATTCCAGGACACAGTCAGGAAAGGTGCCCTTACAGCAAAAGCCCGTCATACTCAGCAGTATTATCAAACCTGCCGTTGATCGTTTACAGCCCCAGGCATCACGCAGCAAACTTAACCTCTCCTGGCAGGTTCCCGGCGATCTTCCACTGGTGATGGTAGATTATGACCGCATTAATAGTGTGATCACTAACCTGATTCACAACGCAATCAAATTCACTTTGCCGGGTGGCGAAATCTTCATTTCTGCCAGGACAGATGCTGAAATGGTTATTGTATCCATAACGGATACTGGAATCGGTATTCCCAAAAAAGATGCTAAGATGATTTTTAAACGCTTCTACAAAGCTGACAGGGCAAGGACATCAAAAGGAATGGGGCTGGGGTTGTCCATTGCAAAAACTATTGTCGAAGAACACAGCGGCAAAATCTGGGTGACCAGTAAGGTCGGTAAAGGAAGTACTTTCTATTTCTCTATTCCAACTGTAAAAAGTCAGCAGCACATTGATGAACAGGATGGAGAATAAGCTATGTGATTTATAGAAGCTGAATGTGTCCACTTATGACTGGTAAAGTTTTTGGGAGATTGACAGCAGCACTGCATTGTTCACCAGATCCGAACAAGTCTCAAGTACGTGACGTGGTCAGATCGTAAAGCTTTCGTAGCTGACTTGAAAACTATCTGTTTCGCTCCAACATTAGCGGAAGCAGAATGAAATTTGGAACAACTCAACTAACTCTTACACGGTATGCTACCCAGGTAAAGCCGGGACCGCTTACCGCCAGGTTGGGCGGCTTCCCACCTTACAGGATCGCATCGTTGTCAAACTTCTTTTACTATCTCTTTCGAAAGGCCAAGGTTCCCTTTAGTCACAGCCGCGAGGATGAGTATTGCGAGCACCCCAACAATCGTTGATACAATATAAAGCTGCATGTCAAATTGAGACTGGGTTCCACCAAAAAAAGCGGTCTTCATGGTTTCGTTGGTGATCAATGTGGATGCCCAGAAATTGTCGGCGTTATGTAAAATGATCCCGCCAACCAGCAGGCTGCCATTCGTGTGATTGTATACCCAGGTCATAATGGTAGCAAGAACAATCTCGCCAGCAATGAAAACAGGCAGCATCGCTATCCCTATCTGCGCATGTAACGACCCCGGCTGAAAAAAGAGAGGTAAATGCCACAGCGCCCACACAATTCCAATGATGACGCTGGCAACTATGGGGCTGTACTTACTCTGCAAGTTTTGCAAGGCAAATCCGCGCCAGCCAAACTCTTCTCCCAGCGGACCACCAATCAATGTGATAGCAAAGAACAGCGGTGCCAGATACCATTCCTCTCTGAACATGGCGAAATCGGGAAAACCTCCACCCAACAAAGCCGCATTGATGGCGATGGAAAAAAGTATGATAAGCCCGGTGGAAAACAGGGCGATTGCCCACCATATGAAACCGACGCGCCAGCGCAGAGCACGCTGCCCTAAATCACGCAGCCCCGTTTTCCCGCTGGTGACGGCAATTATGATAACCCCGGCAATGGACGGCCCAAAGACAAGGAAACCGGTCCCGCCAGTAAACCAGGGGAACCAACTGATCAAAACTGCTAATGCCACAAAAACGATAAACGCATGCCGCTTTATAAAAGCCTGGATGGAGAGTTTCATATGAATTTCTGCTCCTTTTGGTTTGCTTCAGTAAGAATTTATTGGACTGCCGAGGAGTGCTATTTTGAAGTGCAATAGCATTATTGACCCGCCCAACGATTACATGACGGACTTGGAATTCTACTACTAAACACTGCTTAAATTATAACTAACTTCAGTAAAAATCGCGTGATTCCCAGAGGCAATGCGGGAGGAGGATATTGTCACCCGCCTATGGGCAGCGCAGGCCTGATATACTCCGCAGTTGGCAAATATCATGGTTTTAAAGACTTTATTCTCATATATGGCGTTTGTTAAGTTTCACTAATCCTATGCTTTAGAGTATAGCAAGATTATATTGGTAGGATTGAAGAACCTGCTGATTAAGAGTCAGGTCGACGGTTTTACTTAAAAATGAATTTATTTAGCTTTCATCTATTTGCCGGGAAAACAAACAACTGTATTTCGCGAACTTGTTGCGCTTCGATTTTGAATAGACAACTTATCCATTAATAACTTTCTCCCCCAGCCAAATGACAGGGGATTAAGGTTTCTAATCTGGAACCAACTCAACGCGGATATCTGAGTGAATTCCATCTGAATACGGACAGGATCATCAGCACATTGATGAATAAGCGGCGCCAGACTAATAAAGTAATACCCCCCATTCGTTGCGTAGCTTGCAATGCTGATATTTCCTGATTATCATAATGATATGAACGATATCCTTCTCATTCTTAATAAAATATTTCCTGTCCTTGTATTCCTCTTTCTGGGTTCTCTATTTAGACAGATTCAACTACTGAAAAAAGAAACCATTGATGACCTAAAAAAGTTTATCGTCAATGTTTCCCTTCCAGCAGTTCTTTTCGTTTCATTCCTGAACACAACTATCGAACTTCGTTACCTTGTACTAATGATCGTGATGTTTTTGTTGTGTGTTGTTCTGCTTGTAATTGCAAAGCGGTTTTACCATCGCAAGGGCACTCGATATATTCCTTTCCTATTTACTGGCTTCGAATTTGGTATGCTGGGGATCAGCCTGTTTGCTTCAGCTTATGGAATGGATGCAATTGGACCAATAGCAATCATCGGAATTGGTCACGAATTCTTTATCTGGTTCGTCTACCTTACCTTTCTTCTCAAGGAAAACGAAAAGGCAACTTCAGCTAAAAGTTTATTGCGCTCCTTTTTCACTTCTCCGGTTATCCTTGCCATCCTTTCCAGTGTGTTGTTAAATCTTCTTGGGTTGAGGCAATCTATTTCAAACCTGTTTTTCTCCGAAGGATTATTCACAAGTCTGGAGTGGCTTCTTAATCTCACTCCCCCAATCATATTAATTATTGTGGGCTATGAAATACATTTTTCGAAAAAAACTATGAAAGAATCAGCGAAACTCGTGCTGATGAGAATACTGTTGATCTTACCCTTTGGACTGTTTATTTCATTTTTTATTGTTCATAAACTGCTTGGTCTGACCCTGAATTTCCAGATTGCACTATGGACCTTCCTCCTTCTCCCACCACCCTTTATTCTACCTTTATACATGCCTCCTGGCTTTGATAATGAAAAATCGTTGATCAACAACACCCTGTTCCTGAACACAATCATCTCAATTGTGCTCTTTATCGTCCTGTTCGCTTTTTTTCCCGTTCTATAAATTGCTTACTCAATTCTAAGACGGAAAGAGTATAATTTGTCTACTTATTAATACTATTAAGCCTTCAGATAGGAGAAGTGCTATGAAAATTGAACGTGTTGCAGTTATTGTTTTAGATGGTGTCGGAGCTGGCGAACTACCTGATGCTGGCCTGTATGGTGATCAAGGTAGCAACTCTTTATCCAATACCGCCCGGGTTGTGGGTGGTTTAAATGTTCCCAATATGGAAGAGATTGGCTTGGGAAATATTACCCACATCAAAGGCGTACCTCCTCGAAGTAAAACACGCGGAGCATATGGTAAGTGCGCTGAAATTTCTAAAGGGAAAGATTCAGTAACCGGACATTGGGAATTAATGGGAGTTGAGGTCAAGCGTCCCTTCCCGACTTATCCCAATGGGTTTCCGCAAGAACTTTTAGATGAGTTTAAGCAACTGACTGGTTTGGATGTTCTTGGTAATAAAGCGGCATCTGGCACAGAGATCATCAAGGAATTAGGCGAGGAGCACATGCGTACCGGCAAACCGATCGTATACACTTCTGCTGATTCCGTCTGGCAAATTGCAGCTCACGAAGAAGTAATCCCGATTGATGAGCTTTACCGCCTGTGTGAGATCTCACGTGAAATGCTCACAGGAGAACATGCGGTGGGACGCGTGATTGCCCGGCCGTTTATTGGTGCAGATGCGGAGAGTTTTAAACGCACGAAACGCCGTCATGATTATCCCCTCCTGGCACCGACCGATACAATGATGGACACCTTGATCAAAGAGGGTCACAAGGTCTACGCAACCGGAAAAATTGATGATCTTTTTGGGCATCGAGGAATTTCAGAAACCCATCATTCTGTTTTCAACCCGGAGAGCATCGAAGCGATGATTGATTTTATGAAGGAAGATTTCACCGGACTGTTGTTTGCGAACCTGATTGAGTTTGACATGACCTACGGACATCGCAATGATCCATCAGGTTATGCCCTAAAATTAGAAGAATTTGACGCATATATTCCCAAAATTCGGGCTGAGATGAAACCGACAGATATATGTATGATCGTGGCAGATCATGGTGTTGATCCAACGACCGAAAGCACAGATCACTCCCGTGAATACATTCCACTTTTAGTGTTCGGGCCCGGGGTTAAGAATAGTGTAAATTTGGGCATCCGGCAGACTTTCGCGGACGTTGCCGCGACAATTGCTGACGCCTTATCCGTCACACCGCCCTTAATTGGAACGAGTTTCCTGAAAGACATTACTGATTAAAGCGACTGCAAAACCGAAATGCTTACTGTATCCATTTCTACCAATTAACATGTTATTTCGAGGTGTAAGTAATGAATCAAATAATCCCATCGTCTCCTGAAAAAGTTCGGGAAATGCTGGAAAAATTATACGGTGATCCTGCCGCAGATGCAATGTCGCCCTACGAACGGGTAGAAACTACCGTGCAGTTGAAAAAACCGGATCGAGTTCCATTTGATTTTTGGGGAGTTCCTGAGACGATATTAAAATTAAAAAATTACTTGAACGCGGTGGATGAAGAAGAAATGCTGCGCTTATTAGGGGTCGATTGCCGTCTGGTTTCTCCTGATTATGTTGGTCCGGAGCCAGAAAAATTCACGGATGGCACCTTCTACTCTACCTGGGGCTCTCATCGCAAAATCGTTCACAATGATTATTCATCCTACGAGGAATATGCCAGCTTCCCATTGGCAAAAGCAGCCTCCAGAGCTGAGGTTGAGAGTTGGGAAAAGTGGCCGAAATCAGAATATTGGGATTGGGACAGTGTCGCACCTAAAATCGATAAATTAAATGATGAGGTGCGCTACCATATTCGTTATGAAGTGGGCGGCATCTTTGAATCTTCCTGGGCCTTATATGGTTTGGATAAGTTCCTGATGGACTTAATGACAGATCCTGAAGTTCCACATGCAATCATGGATTGCTATACTGATTTGATGATTGAAAACGTCAAGAAGCTTGCTGAATCAGCCGGTGACAAAATCGACATGGTTTATACCTATGACGATGTGGCTATTCAAAATGATTTATTGATGTCACCAAGAATGTGGCGAAAGCATATTCTTCCCCGCCACCAGCGGTTAAATAAAGTAATAAAAGAGGCTGGTATCAGGATCATGTACCATTCTTGTGGTTCTGTGGTTAAATTGATTGAACCCTTTATTGAAGATATGGGCATTAATGTTCTAAACCCACTGCAGCCAAGGGCGAAAGACATGAATATGTCCTGGATAAAAAATTCGTTTGGCAGCCGGATTGCTTTTCACGGGGGTGTCGATATACAGCATACTCTGCCTTTAGGCAGCCAGCAAGATGTTTACGATGAAGTTCGTGAACGCTGTGAAATTTTAGGAAAAGACGGCGGCTATATCTGTACTTCTGCCCATTATATTCAGGGGGATGTTCCGGTTGAGAATATTATTACTATGTATTCGACTCCGCGAAATGCCTGATTTTTTTTATAAGCATCGGGAGCTAAAAACCCCTTCCCTTTGTTGGGTTGATAAAAAAACCAGAAGACATATTTTTATTACTGGCGCATTGACCAGGCGACAATCTCTAAGCGGCTGTTCAACTGAAGTTTGGATAGGATATTACTGACATGGTATGAAACCGTGCTTTTGCTGATGTTTAATTCCTTTGCAATTTCGACGTTAGAATATCCTTTTTTGAGCAATTCAACCACATTCCATTCCCGTTTACTGATCCCGGTGTCAGATAGTTTCCGTTTCGACGCTGCATCATAAAGGCTTTGCACATCTTCACTGATCCAGCGCTCATTTTTTTCCAATACCATTATCAACGCATCCAGAACAGTTTCCTGCATTTCTTCTTTTAGAATATAAGCATCAACCCCCTGATCAATCAAAGATTTCACAATACCTGGATCATCATAAGCCGAAAGTATCACAATCTTACAACCCTCACGGTGCACCTGGATGTAAGACACGAGCTTGATTGCTTTCATACCCGGCATCTTCACATCTAGCAAAACAACATCGGGATGATGGATTTTCAAGAGCTGTATCAACTCTTCACCATTACTTGCTTGCCCCAAAATTTTATAGCCGCCATGCTCTTCAATCACAGAGCAAATCCCTGCCCGCACAATCGGATGATCGTCAGCAATGATCATAGAATAAACCATCAATCCCCTCCTTTACTTTTAATGGTATCGTTGCTATGATATGACTTCCCTCACCTGGTGAAGAGTAAATCTGCAGATACCCATTCACAGTATCTAAAAACTCCTGCAACCCGATCAACCCATAATGTTCTTCGGAAACCAGATCGTTGAGTTGAGCGGGCATATTAAAACCCTTTCCGTCATCACTCACGATCAAACTGAGTTCAGTTTCCACACCATTCAGCGAAACTTTTGATTCACTCGCTTCTGCATGGCGCATGATATTGCTCAATGCTTCCTGCAGCACACGATAAAGACAGATCGCAACCCCCTCGGAAAGCTGGTCAATGATTTCAACTCCTGTCATTTCTAAATCAATATTGATGAACCCTTTACTATGATAACTCTCCACCAGAGAAATGATCGCAGACCGTAACCCTATCGCGTCCAGCGCAGGTGGACGCAGGTCAAAACACAAATTCCGCATATCCTGTAAAATCTCATGCAAATCAAATTGAAGTTTATCTGCCTCTTCATCAGAAATCAGCAATTTTTCATTGTTATACAGATCATTGAGCGAATACCGAAACGCAGTGACAGATTGAATGATATTATCATGCATATCACGTGCAATGCGTTTCCGCTCATTTTCTCGAGCCTCCAACAGCTGATGACTCAATTTTCGCACCTGGGCACTATTCCGTGTTGATTCTTCCAACAGCAGTACATTCTCAACAACCACCTGATATTGGTCTAGCAGCATAGATAATTGCTGAATTTCAATCGCATCAAATGATTCTGTCGTCCAGCGTGGACCTGCACAGATCATCCCCACTGGAGAAACCTGTCCATTCAAGAGGAAGCAATACCGTAAGTTATTTCCAAAAAGCTTGCTGTTCTGCCTTGAAAGATCTTTAAGTTTTTCATTGACAGGAGAAATTGAAATTTGAAACCTGACACTGGTTTCCAGATTTTCTGATTCAATCTGATAAAGCGCTTCTTTAATCTCCCTTGATTTCATAATGACTGGCTTTGGCGGTTTTCCGTATACAAAATTTATCACCTTGCCGTCACGCAGGCATATGTTTAAATAGTCAAATCTGTAAAATTTCTGGAACACTCCCCCTGTTTGCATTAAGACAGTTTCTTCATCTTGTTTTCTAAGAGCCTTTCTTGTCATCCGCTGCATGTTGCGTGTTTCATATTTCACATCCCCGTAAATAAAAGTCTTTATGGATTTGAGAACAAGATTATAAACAACAATACTCAAGATGAAGAAAAATAAATATACAATGAACAAAATCCATGAGCGAGGAGTTAACAAGAAATGAGGATGGAGACTGGAAAAAGGAATCCAAATGAGATTATACAATTCGTACAAAATGATACTACTAAGAATAAATGCCTCGATCGAGTAAAGGTGATTAATCCATCGTTTCTGTTGACGAATCAACAAGAAATAAGTAATAGGAATAATACTGACTGGCAGCATTATGATAATAGCTGGTATCTTTCTATGTTGATCAAAAAGCAGAGGGAAAACAGAATAATAGATCAGTAGAATCAATCCCGTAATATAACTGATGAGTAGTATACGTAACTTGCCATGACTCAATTGGCTTCCGATTGATTGATAAACAGAAATGAACAGAACAAAGAAAAAGGAAAAGATTAACAGCACATATTGCATTGTTAAATCTTGAAAAATAGGTAATGGCAACACACCTGTAGAATTCAAAAAGAAAAAAACTACAAACGCTACGATAACTGATCGAGCAAAGATCATGATCCATTTCGAGAGCTGAACCTCAAAGACATTCCAGTGAAATTCAATCACGGTCAGAGCAGTCAACCCCAAACTCAATTCATATAAGATAGAAAACCAACCCCCAATATAAAGCGAAAGGGTACCAGTGCTATATATGATCGAACCAAAAAACATCATCATAAAAAACATCACACTATTCGTATCAAGATCACGGCCAAACATCAAGTAAGCTCCCAGACCGATAGACAGTAAGGAGAGTAGGGGGAAAATGGTGTGTTCAATCACCCCATAAGTGTCCAACGGATGGGGACTTAAACATAAAGTTCTTTTTCCGCCGTCAACATCCTGAATCAAAAACTCAAGGTTTTCCTGCGAATCAATCTCTTGAGCTGTATAGGTATTCACCGGCTGCCCATTAATTTCTAAAACGATATCGGAAAGAGTAATTGTTTCACTATTGGGACTGCTGACATAAATCTGAAAGATTTTCCCAGTATTAATATCCAGATCAAATCCAATGCTGGAGTGGTTCATCCAAAAATGGAAATTATAGATAGTGAGAGCTACAATACCCAGGGTAAGAGCAACTGTTATGAGACGAATAAGATTTTTCCGATTCTTCATAAATTCTAATAATTACCCCATAAAGACTTAGTGATTTGAATTAACTGGTTTGTTTTATTATAGCCCAAAGTCATCTTCCAAATTTATGACACCTCCTAATCACAGAAATAAATACATTCCGAATTACTTTATATTTCCATTCAAGAAGAATATCCAATGAAATCGCGTTGAGCCTTATCAGGTCAAGAGTTCTGCCACAGATGATGAATTAATTAAATAACTATGCGTAAAAGGATCCATTGACCTTTTACGCATAGCCTCTCCCCTTGTACCGGCTTACACCGTTACAAAAAATATGGTGTCTATTGTTTAATCGCCTTTCATGCGACGGTAATGACTCGTGATTGAATATTTTAATAATTATCTAAGTTGGAAGAATCCTTAACACTGAAGAAATTTTAGCACCAGAATTGCAATTCGAATACTGTGATTAATCACAGTTTTTCTAAAATTCATTGCATTAAATAGAACCTTCTTCAATCCACTCACAGAAATAGATTGAAGAAGGTTCTATTTGCAAATCAAAAAGAGACAGCAAAGCAAAACTCAGCATGGCTACGCTGAGTTTCATTCAATGATGTAATAAACTACTTCAATCAGCTATCTCAAACAATCGATAATACTTCACATCCATCAAATCCAGTTGCTGCAAGAGATGAGGAAATCGTTTTGAAAACCTCTCATAATCTTTCATGTCTTTCGGAGACCACAACACTTCAGCCAGTGCGAGAATGCGCGGAAAAGCCATCCACTCGACCTCTTTGCTGTTTTTCATATACTCTGTCCAGATCTGCCCCTGCGCGCCAAGTACATGTTGAGCTTCTTCTTCTGACATTTCAGCAGGAATGGGTTCATAACCATACACATCTTCAAGTGTAATTAATCCACCAATCCGAACTTCAGAATCCACCTGCATTTGATGCTGGTTGTGATCAAAATAAACATATTGATGAGGTGCCATCACAACATCGTGTCCCGCCTTCGCCGCTGCAATTCCGCCTTTCTCACCCCGCCATGACATTACAGTAGCATTCGCTGCAAGACCTCCCTCAAGGATTTCATCCCACCCCACTAACCGCCGTCCATTCTCAGTCAGAAATTGATCCATCTGACGAATAAACCAGCTCTGCAACTCATCTTCATCCTGCAGACCAAGTTTTTCCATCTTCGCCTGTGCGGCTTCGCTGGCCCGCCATTGATCTTTCGGACATTCATCACCGCCGACATGAATGAATTCAGACGGGAATAAATCCAACACTTCGCTGAGCACATTTTTCAAGAATTCAATCGTTGAATCTTCCACATTAAATACATCTTGATTAACACCCCATTGAGGAAGCACCGATAGTTTCTTTCCTGAATTTCCCAATTCAGGATAAGCCGCAAGCGCAGCCTGGCAGTGTCCGGGCATTTCAATTTCAGGAACAACAGTAATAAATCGTTCGCTGGCATAAGCCACAATTTCTTTGACATCATCCTGTGTATAGAAACCCCACTCAGGTTTGCGATCATAAACGATGTTTTCAGTCTGCCAGGTCTTATCCACTGCAGTTTCTGATCGATAAGAACCAATTTCTGTCAGCTTCGGGTATTGCTTGATCTCAATCCGCCACCCCTGATCTTCGGTTAGATGCCAGTGAAAACGATTCATTTTATAAAATGCGAGCAGGTTAATGAATTTCTTGACAAATTCCTTGGGCATAAAGTGACGGCAGCAATCCAGCATCATTCCCCGCCAACCAAAACGTGGTTGATCCGTGATCGACACACAGGGAATTTCCCATGCCACATCCGAAACCTCAGCATCACGTAAAATGGCCACAGGTAAGAGCTGCAATAGAGTACGGGTTCCATAAAAAATCCCTGCGGGAGAAACCGCCTTCAATACTACTGATTTAGGCGTCACTTCCAACTGATAACCTTCATCGCCAAGACCGTCCAATGATTCATCAAGCAAGAATTGAACATCTCCCTGTTTTCCCTTTTTTACCGAATATTGGAATCCAGTAGCTTTATTAATCTGACATAAAAATGAATAAGCAATCTTTTTCAACTCTTCTGAGACTGAGAAAATAGTTGCATCTGACAATTTAAAAAATCCATCTTTTTCAACAACGGAAGACGGTTGAGGAACCAATGTTAACATAGATTTATTCTCCTTTTTTCTATCTCAATGTTGTCTTTATCTTAACAGAATTTAAAGAATTGAGAATTGTTTTGTAAATGTGAAAATTCATATCCTCTTGTTAATTCAGGCCGAATGGCTCCATAGCAAACCAATTTGCATTCAAATAAATATCGTTGTATGATGGTGATATAGGACAAAACATAATGAAAAATATTACATTCGGTTTCTTTATTATGTTATTAATTGTGCTGGTGTCCATTTCTGGCTGTCAGGATATTATGATTATTCCTCCTACACCTACCACCACTCCTGTATCACCTACACCAATCATAGAGGTGGCTCTTGCACAAACCAAAACTCCACAACTAGAGTCAATTGTAGCTACCAGAAATCCCTCCTATCATACAAATAATGGTATTCCGCTGGGAGCTAACTTAAATTGCACTAATCGAGAAGCCTTCGGACGTCTCGAGGAGAATGTTCCTGCATCAAACGCCCTGGTAAGCGACGACTATATCCACTTTCGTTGGTATTACTTTGCTGCAGAAGGTGCGGCCCCAGACTGGAGTACTGTTTGCGTTCCAACCACTTTCACACTTTATCTATCACCAGCACCATCCTACAATACTACCATCACATATTCGATCACACCAACAATTGTTGATGATCTGGGGAACATTCTGAGATACAGCGTCGATATCTCCAATACACTGCAACCGCATACTTCTTATCGTTGGATCGTTGTAGGACATGTCGACGGGATTGATACAGACGAGGATCAGCTGCCACTATTCCAAGATGAATCTGCTTGGAAACGCGTCGATGGCTTATCTCTAATGCACGGACAATTCCAAACTGGTCCAGAGTGCTACCTCCAAACAATCAACCCGGTCACCTTGCTCAACCCTCAAGATGAAACTGCATTGGATACGGATACGCCTTATTTCCAATGGGATATGCCGAATTGTTCTAGCAGAGCCTATTGGCTAACCATAGATACAGATCCCTTCATGGCCAGTCCTGATAATGGTTGGATAACTGGACAGGAAGGATTCTTGATGTTCTCAGGAAGTTTGCAGCCTTGCATAGTTTACTACTGGCAGGTTCATGCCGGGTTGTATTCAATGAATTATCACCTAAGTAGAGGTGATTGGGCATCTGCCTCAGATATCCGCTCTTTCATCATCCGTTCGGCTGATTGTCCTGATGCTGCTACAATTCCAACAGCCACTCCAACTGCGATTATCATTCCTACAGCCATTCCCACTCAAACACCAGCACCTACCAAAGCTCCTCAAACAACACCGAAACCTACCAAAATTCCTCTCGTAACACCTATCGTTTGTTCAAATTACACGGACCAGGAATCCTGCGAGGCACACGATGTGTGTGCATGGTATCAACCTTCCCCTTCTAGCGGTGGTGGTACACCGTGTTGTATAAACCGTCCTTAACTTTTTATTGCTGTTCTGCCCCCAGGGTATGATTAAAAAAAACAACAATCTTTATTGGAATAATTCAAAGGATTTAATCAAAGAGCAGAGAATATTGAAACCCGGTGGTTGTGTTAACCTGAGACAAGAATGACCGGGCAATCTTTTTCAACTCTTTTGAAACTGAGAAAGTTATTTCTGCTGATAACTTAAAATATTCATCTTTTTCAACAGCTAAAGACGGTTGAGGAACCATGTTAACATAGATTTTTCTCTTTTTTTCTATCTCACTGTTGTCTTTATCTTAACAGGATTTAAAGAATTGAGAATTGTTTTGCAAACGGGAAAATTCGGCCCCCCCCATTCTAGTTAGCTTGATAAGGTCTCTTCCATCAGTTTATCCAGCTCAAATGGAAGGCCTTTGCTGGGAGCTAATTGAAGTGAGAGGGCTTCTTGCGGACATTTGCTCACGCACACCCCGCAGCCCATGCATTTCTCCTCGTCCACATAACATTCACCATCCACAATCGAAAGCGCCCCAAACTGACAGTATTCCACACAGATTCCACAACCCTCACATAATATGGCGTTGACGGATGCTAAAAAACCAGAAGAAGCCAGCATCGGTATGTTGTTGCGCTGAGCACGCATCGCGCCGCAACAGCACGAACAGCAGTTGCAAATCGCATAAAAACGTCCCAGCATAGCATCTTTAAAAAAGGCATGATGTACGTGTCCACGTGCATCTTCCTCTTCCAGAATGGTAACTGCCTCATCCGGCGTGATCCAACGCGACTGCTCAGGATGATGCTCTCGGATAAAGCTTGCAAAAGGTTCACCAACAATCAAACAGACATCCAACGGCAGACATGGGTTTTCCTGCGCTACCCTGCAGGGGCAATCAAGGACGACGATATGTTCAGGATGCCTCAAAATCAGCGCGCGCGCGTCCACATAAGGAATCACCTGCTCCAGATCTTTTATGGTAATATCTTCCTTCACCTGCACTAACTGCTTTGCTGAATTCAGTGGCAGTGCCTTTCCATGATATGTATCCGCCATCGAGTGGCTGGCCACCGTCAATGAATGAACATTCGGGTCATTTTTGCGTGGAAAAACCAGATACCAGAGCTTAATCCCTGGAAAAATAATTTTTGAAAGCCAGTGGTTTTCGGTTCCAACAGAGATATAAAAATAAGGCCAGCCAATATAGACATAAGCATGCAGACGTTCAAACCAAGAAAAATGCTCCATTTGATCTGCTTCATGATAAAAACTGCGGGTTGACTTTTTTATTTTCCGCCTCCAACCATCGAATCTTTCTTTCTAGTATAGCAAACTATAATAAATTTCAACCTATCATATGAAGTACAATAAAATGATTTCGGAGTTAATTGGAAGAGTAAATCACAGGAGAAAAGAATGCTTGACGAACTGCAGAAAAAGAGACTGGCTAATATGATGAACGGTGAATCGAAAGAGGACAACGATTCTGTATCCATGCACAAAAAGGCTGTCGAAGATACTGATTTCATGGGACGGAAAGATTCTGGCCAAACCGTAGAAAGTCATGTAGGAACCCTGATTTCTGCAATGAACCTTGAAGAAAAAGTTCGCATGCTTGGCGGTTATAAAGCGCTTGGTATCCACGGCATTCCCCGGCTCGGGCTGCCTTCTGTCTGGTGCTCTGATGCCACCTCAGGCCTGCGCTGTTTTCCTGATGGAACAGTCTTTCCAGCGGGTGTTGCGATGGCTGCTACCTGGAACCCCGCTTTGATTGAACAGGTCGGCGCAGCCATCGGTGAAGAATTCCGTGCAAAAGGCGTTTCCATTCTCCTCGGCCCCGGTGTCAATATTTATCGAGTTCCAACCTGCGGACGCAACTTTGAATATATGGGCGAAGACCCCCATCTGGCAGGAAAAACAGCAGCTGCCTACATCCGCGGTGCGCAAGCCAGCGGTGTAATCACCACCATCAAACACTTTGCCTGCAACAACTCCGATTATGACCGGCATAAAACCGATTCAGCCGTTGATGAGCGCACCCTGCGTGAAATCTATCTGCCAGCCTTCAAGATGGCTGTGCAGGAAGGCGGAAGCAAGGGTTTGATGACTTCCTATAATCCTGTCAACGGCATTTATGCCAGTGAAAACCGCCATCTCATCACAGAAATCCTGCGCGATGAATGGGGATTCGATGGCTTTGTTCTCTCTGATTGGAACAGTCTCTATTCCACCACCGGGCCCATCAAAAATGGGCTTGATCTCGAAATGCCCAACGGAAAATGGTTGAATATGGGCACCATCCAACCGCTGCTGGAATCTGGAGAGATTGAAGTGAGCGACCTTGACAACATGCTTCGCCGCCTGCTCAGAACCCTTTTTAAATTCGGCGTCTATGACCGTCCTCAAGTCGACACCAATGCCAAATTCTATTGCTCTGAACACCTTGCACTGGCTGAACAAGCCGCGCTGGAAAGCATTGTCCTCTTGAAAAATGAAAAGAACCTCCTGCCACTCACTCCCAATAAAGTGAAAAATATTGTCGTTATGGGCCGTACCGCGCAGGACACTCCCACAGGCGGCGGCGGTTCCTCTTATGTTCTTACCGAAAACAACATTGACATTCTCAGCGCAATAGGTATGCATGGAACGGATTTCCATCTCGAACATGTCCCATACCGAAACCACCGCCTGACTGCCGGTGAAAAGGAACAAATCACAGGGGCTGACGCCGTTGTACTGTGTGTTGGTTTCCAGCATTACGAAGAATCAGAATGCTTTGATCGATCATGGAAATTGAGCAAGAAACAAGATGTTCTCATCCGCAAAGTTTCTGCTCTGAACCCCAATACCATTGTTACCTTATCCGCCGGTGGCGGCATTGAAACCGAATCATGGATTCATGATGTACCGGTTGTGCTGCACAGTTTCTACCTCGGCGAAACCGCTGGAACCGCCATAGCAAAAATCATCTTTGGCAAAGCCAATCCTTCCGGTAAACTACCCTTCACCATGGCAAAACAGTGGGATGACTTTGCATCCACTGAAAATTACGTCGACAATCCGGGAGCCTTCACTTTCGTCCGTGTCGGTTACGGTCAGGGCAATCCTCAAAAACGGAAAGTGTGGAAAATGCATTATAACGAAGGGCTCAACATCGGTTATCGTCATTTTGACAGCGCTAAAATCGAGCCGCAATTCGCTTTTGGACACGGACTTAGTTACACAGAATTTGAAATCAGCGATGCCTCCGCAGCAAATGCAGAAGATGCAATAACGGTAATCACCTGCACTCTCACCAACACTGGAAACCTTCCAGGCGCTGAAGTCGTACAACTTTATATACACGACGTTGAGAGCAGTTTATATCGCCCAGAGAAAGAACTGAAAGGATATCAAAAAGTCTTCCTTCAGGTGGGTGAAAGTCGGCAGATCACTTTCACGATTAAGGAACATGACCTGCAATATTTTGATCCGAAAGAGAATGGATGGGTTGCAGAAAGGGGTGAATTTGAGGCACGGATCGGCACTTCAAGCCGCAACATCAGGGCAATCCTCAAGTTCCAATATCAATAGATAATGCCATAATCCAAAATTAAAGTATTCACCGCAGTAATGCTCCTAATTTTGTTTTCATAGCTCCAAAAACACTTTTACTACTTGTTAAACGTCTTCAAAAGCGCAAATTATTGTTTAGAAAGCATTAACCTTTCACACTTTTCATCAATATTCGTTTAGAATATTCAAACATGTTATATGCAGGAGTTTGAATATGAAACGAAAAACAATAGCGTTTAAATCTATTCAGGATTGGTCTTTCATTTTTTTGATCCTCTTCTTCATCCTTTCTTTCATAGACCGCCGATTCGGCATCCTCGGGCTGGTGTGTTTGTCCATTCCGCTCGTGCTCTCATTACTGGGTTACGGACGTGTGCATTGTTCACATATTTGTCCGCGCGG
>CAZQSG010000019.1:0-15801 GCA_964595925.1 uncultured Anaerolineaceae bacterium
ACATTGCAGTATTTTCTGTTGATGGCTGGACATTAATTTATGCGATCACATTTACTCTTAGGGATTTGGTTCATAAAACCGCTGGCATCAAAACCGCAAGGGTTTTAGTGTTAGCAGGAGCGGTTATCAATCTTTTAATGGCTGGGATGTTCTGGTTGATTTCTATCCTTCCACCTGATCTCACTGTTGGAAAACAAGAGGCCTTCAACCAGGTGCTCGCACCAGTTTGGCGAATTGTTATTGCTTCAATTCTTTCTGAAGTTATATCAGAATTAATTGACACAGAAGTTTACCAGTTATGGGTTAAAAAGATGGGAGAAAAATCCCAATGGCTAAGAGTTCTAGTTTCAAATTCAGTTAGCATTCCTTTAGACAGCTTTCTTTTTTGCTGGATTGCGTTCGGAGGTGTTTTACCCGTTCAAATCGTCTGGTCAATAGTTTTAAGCAACATCATTATCAAATTTGGTCTCACCTTATTTAGTTTGCCCGGAATTTATGCAGTATCAGAAAAAACCTCCGCTGAAATTGCCCATTAATTATGCCTTTCCTCAATAAGTTTACTTACTCTCTATCCATAATAAATCAAAATTCTCCATACTCCTCCTATCAAGTAAATAACCTGATATTTTCATTTATCACGCTTTTCCGTTAGTTTTTGGGGGTTGCCCTATAATTTATTTTATTACCTCACCCATACATATTCAGGAGACTTTTTAATGAAAAATAATAAAGTGAACCTTGCTGTTGTCGGCCTTGGAAACATGGGAGTTCCCCATACCAGAGACATTCAAACCATTGAAAATACTCAACTAGTTGCAGTTTGTGACATAAAAAAAGAAAGAGCAGACGACATTGCTTACCAATATGGAATTAAGGCTTATTACAATTACCATGATCTGCTAATGGATCCTGATATTGATGCCATTATTATTGCAACACCTCACTATGATCACACACCGATTAGTATTACTGCGTTAAAGAAGGGTATCCATGTTTTAACAGAAAAACCAATCGCGGTTCATGCTAAAGACGCACAAAAAATGATAGATGCTTACACAACATCGTCAATGGAATTCCCGGACCTCGTATTCGCTGCTATGTTTCAACAACGAACACTTGGTTACTGGAAAAAAGTAAAAGAGTTAATTGACACGAATGAACTGGGGAAACTAGTACGAACAACCTGGATTATAACGAAATGGTTTCGAACACAAGCTTATTATGATAATGGAACATGGCGGGCTACCTGGAAAGGTGAAGGCGGAGGCGTGCTCTTAAATCAATGCCCCCATAACCTTGATTTATATCAGTGGATCGTTGGTTTACCAAATAAAGTCTCAGGGTTTGTTAAAATTGGCAAATATCATAATATTGAAGTTGAAGATGAAGTAACCAGTTATTTTGAACATGAAAATGGCATGATCGGTCATTTCATCACAACAACTGCAGAATCTCCTGGAACAGATCGTCTTGAAATTGTTGGCGAAAAAGGAAAACTGGTTTGTGAAAACAACCAGATTATCTTCTTCCGCAATCGAGAATCGATGCTCGAAATGATTAAAAAATCTGAAAAACCATTTGATAAAGTTGAAAACTGGAGGATTGAGATACCCTTTATAGATGACGATAAGCACCCTCACCGCCAAATTATCCAAAATTTTGTCAACACAATCCAACAAAAGGCATCACTCATAGCTCCTGCTGTTGAAGGAATAAAATCTGTCTCTCTGGGTAATGCAATTCTTTTCTCCGCTCTCAAAGCACAACCTGTTTCCCTGCCATTTGATGCAGATGCCTATGAAGCATTACTTGTTGATTTAATAAAGCAGTCTGATTCTAAGAAAAGCCAGGGAAATGAAGAAATTGCAAATATTAATGACTCATTCCATTAGATTTGTATTTTATGGGATTTCTTCTTGCTTGTTTTCTTCGTCGAAAACCAAACCAAATTCTTTGCAGATAAAGTTACAGTTTTTGCTATTGCATTTTGTTGCAAAAAAGTGTATTCTAGACCTAGCGACAATAATGTCAAGCTACTTCAGGATAAATTGCCTCCTTCGTTAACCCGGTATGAGTGAATTTATCCTTAATTTTCGCAAATTGAGAGGTATTTTCTAAGAATTTATGAATAACAATTATCTTACCGTTATAAAAAGTGATGAAACTGATGTAAAAGCGATCTCCAAATTAATTGAATTAGGTCGTAGAAAAACTTACGTCACAATTGACGACATTCTCCATTTTTTTCCTGAGGCAGAACAGGATGTCAACCAGTTAGAAGATGCTTTTGCTGCCCTCCTTGCCACAGGAATCTCATATCATGACAGCAGTGAAAAGCTAAAAGAGCCTTCAAAGGCAGAGCTTGAAGAAGAAGAGAAGTTATCTACTGACGATTTAGCTCATATTGATACCGACGACACTATAGGTTTATACCTCAAAGAAGTCAGCCGCGTCCCTTTGCTGACTGCTGATGAGGAAGTAGATCTTTCCCAGCGAATTGAACGAGGGCGTATGGCCCGCGCAGAACTTGCCAGTGGAAACTGTGAGCCCGGCCGCCGTATAGAATTGCGAAAATTAATTGAGGATGGCTGGAGCGCACGTGAACATCTGGTAACTGCAAATTCACGCCTTGTGATTAGTGTCGCAAAAAAATATATGGGGCGCGGCGTTCATTTTCTCGACCTAATTCAAGAAGGCAATATTGGCCTTATTCGAGCAACGAAAAAATTTGACTATCGAAGAGGTCATAAATTCAGCACTTATGCAACTTGGTGGATTCGTCAAGCTGTTACACGGGCAATTGCTGACCAGGGTAGAACCATTCGCGTTCCAGTCCACATGGGAGATCAAATCAACAAGCTGCTTCGTCTTCAACATCAATTAACCCAAAGACTTGGCCGTGAACCTTCTGTAGAAGAATTAGCCACGGCATTGGAAGTCACCCCGAAAAAAGTTGAAAACATGATCCAGGTAGCTCGCCGTCCTTTATCGCTTGAAACACCCACAGACGATGAAGAAGATTCTGTTCTTGGCGATTTCATCGAAGATAATGAAATTCCAGCCCCTGACGTATCCGCCACTTACAATTTGCTGAGAGAGCACCTCAATCATGTTCTAGAAGACTTGCCTCCCCGTGAAGTGCGGATTCTCCAACTCAGATACGGTCTTCTTGATGGTCAAGCTTACACACTCGAAGAAGTGGGAAGAAAAATGGGCGTTACCCGTGAGCGAGTTCGCCAAATTGAAGCACAAGCACTTAGTCGATTGCGGCACCCTTCAGTTCGATTGCAATTACGCGATTACCTGGGGGATTAATTTTCCTTTGAAGCAAACATTCAGCGCGGGCTAATGCCCGCGCTGTTTTCTTAATTAAATAATAAAGAACCCCGCAATCGGGGTTCTGAGCGGAGAGAGTGGGATTCGAACCCACGGAACCTTACGGTTCACGCGCTCTCCAGGCGCGCGCATTAGGCCAGACTATGCTACCTCTCCAATAAAACATTAATCGTTTTACGATTTGCGATTATACCACGACGATTCATATTTTCAAAGCCCAGTTGTAAAACACAACCTCCGTAAAATATAATCCAAAAGACTCCATTCCTTTCATGATTTCTGTTAAAAAATTTTTGTTGGCCTGAACCGTGCATACTTCAGTTATATATTGCGATAATTAACCAATTACAACAAATGGATTAGTTACTAATCAACTCAACACATATATGATCATATAAAATAAATCAACAAATAAATGCAACTCATACCCCTCTTTGTTTCTCTTGGATGCTAGAAATTCGCTTAAAATTCCCTAAAGGTATCCAACTGATTATTGAAAGTTTGAATTTACAATGAAAAACCAAACCATTAAGGCATTTAGTATCATTTTCTTTGGAATTGCTATACTAACCATATTCTTCTTTGTATGCCAGAGACCGGAACAATATGATTCATTAGCGAATATCATAACGACTAATCCCGCAAGTAATACGACGTCAGTAAAGATACAGGCTAATGCATCGCCAATCCAAACTGAAGAAACTGGCATCAGCAGGTCGTGGCCGACAGTAACAAAAGCACACATTGAACCAACATTTACACCAACAAACATCCAATATCTTTCAAAATCGGGTAGCAATCTTTCAGTGGAAACCACACCAACACCCACAGAAGAAATTTCTGTTGAAAATAGTCCTGATGAACACTCTCTTACATCGCCTTTTGCAATTGGGGTTTCCCTGGAAAA
Organism: uncultured Anaerolineaceae bacterium; assembly: GCA_964595925.1. Lineage (GTDB taxonomy): Bacteria > Chloroflexota > Anaerolineae > Anaerolineales > Anaerolineaceae > SpSt-1165. The sequence continues at coordinate 4,244 of CAZQSG010000019.1, forward strand.
CCGTCCTCTTGAAATGTACCGATTTGGTAATGGCAAGGAAAACCGCTTGATCATTGCAGGCATTCATGGTGGTTATGAGTACAATACAACAAATCTTGCTTATGAATTGATTGATTACCTAGAAGAAAACCCGGATATTATCCCCGACTCAATCACCCTGTTTATATTGCCGACACTCAATCCTGATGGACTTAACCGTTCTTATGGCTATGCAGGAAGGGCTAATGCAAACAATGTTGACCTTAATCGTAATTGGAATTTTGATTGGAAAGAGTCGTGGGATCCAGCTGGCTGCTGGGCCTACCTGGAAATTTCTGGCGGAGCATATGCTCATTCAGAACCTGAAGTACAGGCACTAGACACCTTTATCACCGAATATGAGATAACAACAATTATCAGTTACCATAGTGCGGCTTTGGGTATATTTGCAGGGAACTACCCAAAACACCAACCCTCCATTGATTTGGCGGAAGCTATAGCTTCTATAGCACCATATTCATACCCCCCCATAGAAACGGGTTGTGAGTTCTCAGGACAATTCATTGATTACACCGCAAAAAATGGAGTGGCTTCTGTTGATATTGAATTAACAAACCATAAAGACAGTGATTTAGAAATCAATAAATTGATTTTAATTACCTTCCTGGGGTGGGTTCCATAACAAAAAGCAGTCATTTACCAGCACGATTCATGGTAAAATTAAGGCTTATGGAACAAAACGAAACGATAAAGAATTTTATACCGCCTCGGGCGATTGATGCTATTTCAGCAGGTTTTAATACCCTATCAAAACATATCTATTTGATCCTTTTCCCAGTCCTTTTTGATCTGTTTTTATGGTTTGGTCCCAAGCTTCGACTTAAAATACTTCTGGAAGGCAACATCAATAGTATTTTCCAAATTCTGGCTCCCTTCTACCAGGATTCACCCACAAATCTTGAATTGTTTGCTGGTTTGCAGGAAGGTATGTCGGTTTTTCTCGATTCATTTAATCTTTTCTCCATATCATCCACATTTCCAGTAGGGATTCCCAGTTTTATTAATCAGACCAATTCAAATAGTAACCCGTTAGGCACTGTTTTAAATTATGAAATTCAATCAAATCTCCAATTGTTACTCATTGCGGCCATTTTACTTCTGGTGGGTGTTTTCATTGGAACCATATTCTTCAGGCTCATAGTTCAAGCAAATCAATCACAATCATCAAAACCAATACAATTCAAACCCATTTCCTATTACTTCGTCAACGTGCTGGCCTATTCAATCACTCTCGTTATTGCAATATTTTTCATCTCAACAACAACATTATTGATTGCTTCCTTCTTATCCTTGTTTAGTATGACAATAGGACAATTCTTCTTTCTTTCAGCGATTCTTATATCGGGGTGGTTTTTTATTCCTGCGATGTATGCTCCAATCTCGATTTTTGTATTAAATCAAAATGCATTTCAGTCAATAATCACAGCTTACCGTATTATGGGATTAAAGTATCGTTATCCAATTTCAAAAACCAACGCAATTTATACCATGCCGAAATCAATTATCTTCACTTTGTGGGCACTTGTCCTCTACCAGGGTTTAAATCTTGTATGGCAAATACCCGAGAGTTCTTCCTGGTTTAATATTTTCGGTATCATTGGACATGCAATAATTAGTTCGAGCATCGTATTAGCAAGTTTTCAATATTTCCAGAATCTTTATCATTGGCAGGAAAAAATCAACCTAAATTTTAATAAATTATCTCTTTCTATCGATAAAAATGATGGTTAATTTCAGCGCGGAGGCGAATGTGGAACACCCTGACAATAACACCAATTCATACACAGCGAACAATATTCAGGTTCTTGAAGGTCTTGAAGCCGTACGACGTCGTCCAGGTATGTATGTTGGCGGAACAGATGAAAAAGCCCTTCATCACTTAGTTTACGAAGTAGTTGATAATTCCATTGATGAAGCTCTGGCGGGGGTTTGTGACCGAATCACCATTACTATCCATAAGGACCAGAGCATTGGGGTTTGGGATAATGGCCGTGGGATTCCCGTAGGCATTCACCCAGAGAAGAAGGTTTCCGCACTGCAAGTCGTCATGACGACTCTCCATGCAGGCGGAAAATTTGGAGGGGGGTCCTATAAAGTTTCTGGCGGTTTACATGGTGTAGGTGTCTCAGCTGTCAACGCCCTTTCAGAATGGTGTGAGGTCGTTGTTAACCGTGATGGCAATATTCATTATCAGCGATATGAACGCGGAATCCCTGTTTCGCCAGTCAAATCAATAGGTACCTGTCAGAACAATGATACTGGCACAACAACCACCTTTAAGTTTGATGAAACTCTGTTTGGGAGCGAAGTAAAATTTAATTTTGAGACTCTTGTCCAACGTTTTCGTGAAATGGCTTTTATCACTCGTCAGGTGAAAATCAGTCTTTTCGATGAAAGAACAAATCGTGAAATGACCTTTTATTTTGAAGGTGGCATCACCTCATTTGTTCAGTACTTGAATAAAAATCGAAAAACCTTGCACACCCCCATTCATTCAGATAAAGAAGTTGGTGGCATTACCGTTGATGCAGCCATTCAGTACACCAATGCTTTTGCCGAATCCGTTTACTCATTTGCAAATACGATTCATACAATAGATGGCGGTTCCCATTTAACCGGATTAAAAATTGCCATCACCCGAGGTATTAATGATTATTCTCGTCGATATGAGTTTCTAAAAGAGTCAGATTCAAACTTCTCGGGTGATGACACGCGAGAGGGCTTGACGGCAATTATCAGCATAAAACATCCTGATCCACAGTTTGAATCACAAACTAAAGTAAAATTAATGAATCCTGAGGTTCAGACAATTGTGCAGCAAGTTGTTTATGAAACTTTTATCGAATACCTTGAACAACATCCCGCAGTGGCAAAAACCATCATCAATAAATGTATGACTTCTGCCCGGGCAAGGGATGCAGCTCGTAAAGCCCGTGATCTTGTAATCCGTAAATCAGCTTTAGAAAGTATGACACTTCCCGGAAAACTTGCTGATTGCTCAAGTAGAAACCCAAAAGAATCAGAATTATACATCGTGGAAGGTGATTCTGCTGGAGGCTCCGCCAAACAAGGCAGAAATCGGTTCTTCCAGGCCATTCTTCCTTTGCGCGGAAAGATTCTGAATACAGAACGTGCCCGGCTTGACAAGATTCTTGCTAACAACGAAATAAAAGCCATGATAGCAGCTCTCGGAACAGGTATTGGAGACACATTTGATATCTCAAATCTTCGCTACCATCGCATCATCATCATGACGGATGCCGACGTGGATGGGAGCCATATCCGTACGCTTCTTTTGACTTTCTTCTTCCGCTACATGCCCAAACTAATAGAAAACGGCTTTCTATATATTGCACAGCCTCCCCTGTACCGTGTGAAATATAAAAAAGAAATTCACTATATTTATACAGAAGATAAATTGCAGCCTTTGCTTGACAAAATCGGCACCAACGAAAGAATTACTCTTTCCCGTTACAAAGGCCTGGGTGAGATGAATCCTGATCAATTATGGGATACAACCATGGATCCAGAAAACCGGACACTTCTCCAGGTGAATATTAATGATGCCACCCAGGCTGATCGTACTTTTGATATGTTAATGGGTTCGGCAGTGCCACCACGACGCAAGTTTATTCAAACTCATGCCAAAGATGTTGTCAATCTCGATATCTAGACTCCTATAAGAGATTTTGCAGCAAATGTATTGCTTTTTTATTTTGATTCAGTTATAATTTCGTGCATTGATGGGCGGTTAGCTCAGTTGGTTAGAGCATCGCGTTGACATCGCGGAGGTCGTTGGTTCGAGTCCAATATCGCCCACTTAATAACAAAATAAACGCAAAGATCAGGACAAGTAATTCGTAAGCAATTTGTAAGAGAATGGAAATCACTGGCTGGAAGTTTCCTCCAAAGTGCCCGAATGAAAACCGCCTGTCAGCGGAATCTTGAAAAGAATATATCTTAGTAAAGTGACCGGTTCGTCTCGTTATCGACGCCAAAAGCACAAAATTATTTGTGGAATTTGGGTGGAACCGCGTGTAAAAACACTCGCCCCATATTTGGGTGAGTGTTTTCTTATTTTCAGTGAAAGGAAAAGCGAATGTCATCAGAAAAACAAGAACGTTATGAAGATTCAAAATTGTATCGAGTCCGGCACTCTACTGCGCACGTGATGGCACAAGCAGTGCTGGATTTGTTCCCTACAGGCAAAATTGCAATTGGTCCGCCAATTCAGGATGGTTTCTACTATGATTTTGACCTGCCAAGAGCATTAACACCCGAAGACCTGGATCAAATTGAAAACCGCATGAAGGAAATCATCAAAAACCATCATGTTTTTGAAAAGAAAGTAGTTTCTATCGATGAAGCCAGAAAAGAATTTAAAGAACAGCCTTATAAGCTTGAGTTACTTGATGGTTTGGAACAAGGTGGTTTTGACGAAGATGGAAATCCTATTGAAGAAGTCCCTGAAATTTCATTATATACAAGCGATACTTTCACAGATCTTTGCCGTGGACCACACGTCAATCATATGGGGCAGATCAACCCGAAAGCGTTTAAATTGATGAAAATCGCTGGTGCTTATTGGAGAGGAGATGAAAAACGCCCTATGCTGCAAAGAATTTATGGTACGGCCTGGACGAATCCTAAAGACCTTAAGGCTTATCTTTGGAAGCTTGATGAAGCTAAAAAACGCGATCACCGCCGGATTGGGAAAGATCTTGATCTATTCTCTATCTCAGACGAAGTAGGCGCCGGACTTATCTTATGGCATCCGAAATTGGGATTAATGCGGAAGATCGCTGAACGGTTTTGCGATGATGAACATCTAAAATCTGGTTATGAATTTGTTTATACCCCTCATATTGGCAAATCCTCATTGTGGGAAACCAGCGGACACCTGGATTTTTATAAAGACAATATGTATTCCCCCATGGATGTTGATGGTCAAGAATATTACATCAAACCCATGAACTGTCCTTTCCATGTTTACATTTATAAAAGCACACTTCATTCCTATAAAGATCTGCCACTCCGTTATGCAGAAAACGGAACGGTTTACCGCTACGAACGATCAGGTGTTTTGCATGGAATGATGAGAGTTCGGGGGTTCACGCAAGATGATGCCCATCATTTCTGCCTTCCTGAAAAAATGCCGGAAGAAATAGATTTTGTCTTAGGTTTCTCACTTCACATTTTACGATCTTTTGGCTTTTCTGAGATTAAGGCTTATCTAAGCACAAAACCTGAAAAATCCGTTGGTGACCCAAAACGGTGGGGAGATGCAGAAAATGCATTGGAAGCCGCCTTAAAGCGATCAGAGCTGCCTTATGATCTCGACAAAGGTGGAGGAGCCTTCTATGGCCCTAAGATTGATCTCAAAGTAAAAGATGCCATTGGCCGCGAGTGGCAACTATCCACTATTCAATTTGATTTCAATTTGCCTGAACGGTTTGATCTCACCTATATAGGTGAAGATGGGCATACTCATCGACCATACATGATTCATAGGGCACTACTTGGTTCTCTTGAAAGATTCTTTGGTATCTTAATTGAACATTATGCGGGTGCATTTCCCGTGTGGTTGTCACCCTTGCAAGTTATGATAATCCCGATTGCTGACCGTCATATTGGCTATGCGCAAAGCGTCGCTGATAAACTTAAGCAAGCTGGCTTGAGGGTAAAAGTCGATGACCGATCAGATCGCATGAACGCTAAGATTAGAGATGCTCAAAAGGAAAAAATCCCATATATGCTCATTGTTGGTGATACCGAAATCGATGAAGAAAAGGTCGCGGTTCGACGCCGCAACGGTGAAAATCCAGGTCCCATTTCAATAGGCGAATTCATAAAAATATCAAAAAATGCAATTGAAGAACATCTTGGAAATTAACCCCCAGCAACAAAATTAACCTAGAGCAAAAAGCGGAGCAAATGACCCGCTTTTTGCTTCTCTATCACACTACATCTCGATTGCCCTGCGAATCTCAGAAGAGAGTCGCCCAAAATCTTCGCGATAGCGCAATTCAAAGGCTCTTGGACGAGTAAATGGCACGAGTTGGTCGAAACAAAGCTTAGCGGGCTTTTTTGACAGCACCACAATGCGATCAGCAAGTAATAACGCTTCACTAATCGAGTGAGTGACCATAATTACTGTTGTCTTCTTTTTCTGCCAAATCCGCAACAACTCCATCCCCATCACTTCACGAGTCAAAGAATCTAGAGCACCAAAAGGCTCATCCAATAATAACAAGTCCGGATTATGAATCAAAGCCCGTGCCAACGAAACGCGTTGAGCCATTCCTCCAGACAACTCAGACGGCCACATCTCTTCAGCTCCCTCAAGACCAGTCAGTGTAATTAAGGCATCAGCTTTGGCTTCCATCTCAATTGTTGTCAACCCACCCATTATTTCAAGCGGCAGCATTATGTTTTTTTTGACAGAGCGCCACTGCATTAAGTTTGATGATTGAAATAATAATCCGATATTTTGCCTTTGATTGGATTTAGATTCGAACTCAATGGTACCCTCTTCTGTTTTCACCAGTCCAGCGATGCTGTGAAGTAAAGTAGTCTTCCCACAACCAGAAGGGCCAATTACACATAAAAACTCCTCTCTGGCAACAGACAGTGAGAAATCTCTAACAACATCAATAGCATTGCTTCCATCTCTCTGGTAGCGAACATGAAGGTTATTGATCGTTAAATATTTTTCCATTGATCTTCGCCTTATGGCAGGTATTCATTTGTGTAAACGTTGTCTAATGGAATGTCAGAATTAATTAACCCTATCTGCTTTAATAAATCACTCATGGTTTTCCAACCACTTTCTTCGGTTGCACCATTCGTTTCGGCTGACCAGAATGGTATTGAGGCTTCTAATACCTGATATTGAATACCATCGGAATTCTCATCAAGATTCTCTACATACTTTTTGCAAATTTCATAAGTTTCTTCAGGAAAGTCTGTTGAAAATTCAATTCCTTTTAAAGTTGCGCGAACAATTGATTTAATAAAATCTGGATCTTCTGCCATTAATGCATCGTTGACAATGAGACCGTTTCCAATGAGATGCATATAATCACTGACGATAAATGTGTTGGTCTCAATTCCTTGATTACGTAACTGAACTGGCGTATTCGCTGCATAGATAACAACAGCATCAACTTTTCCGGTGCTTAACATTTCTGCCTGTGTAAACCCGATAACCTCCAGATCCACATCCACCGTACTCAGCCCAGCGAAATCCATCAAGGCCTCATATGCAATATAACTGGCACCTTGCAAAGCAGGTATGCCGATTTTTTTTCCTCGAAGATCATCAAGCGTCTCAATTCCAGAATCCTTTAAAACAGAAATTCCTATGGGATAATCCTTATACCAGTTCATTACATATGTTACGGGTAGACCTTGTTCTCTTGCAAGCAGTACTTGCTCTCCAGAGACAACAGCAAATGGATACTCCCCGGTGCCTACAAGACTTACGGCATCAATTTCATATCCGTATTGCAATTTCAAATCTATTCCTTCTTCAAGGTAAAATCCTTTATCGATAGCAACATAAAATGGTGCAAATTGTACGTTTGGAATATATCCAACAGGCAATGTTACCTCTCGCAGCTCATCTTGTTTCTGAGATAAACATGAGGTAATCATTCCCGCAGCAAATAGAAAAGTAATCATTATTATATTTCGGATTTTCATATCTATACCTTCATTCGTTTTAATCTGTTTTCCAACGAAGTACCCTTTTTTCAATTCTATCAAAAATACTATACAATCCAATAGCCATAAAGACTAAAACAAATATCACTACAAAAACCAAAGCAGTGTCATATTGGCCTCTTGCGACATTAATTAAGAAACCTAAACCCTGGCTGGCACCCAAAAATTCTCCTACAATGGCGCCCGTAACAGATAATGTCGCTCCAATCCTCATTCCTGCCAAAAATATCGGCAGCGATGATGGAATCTCTAAGTATCTCAGCACTTGTTTTGGTTTTGCACCTAAGGTAATTAATAAATAAGATAGTTCCTTAGGAATAGACCTTAACCCAATAATCGTATTTATCAAAATTGGAAAGAAAACTATGATGGCACATACAAGAATTTTTGACCATATGCCTGAACCAAACCACAATACAATAAGAGGGGCAATAGCAACGACAGGAATTGCTTGACTTGCAACCAGAATTGGAGAAAGTAACCGATCAAGCACTTTCGACTTGTACACAAGATACCCCAAGAAAATAGCCGCAAAAGAACCCAGAAGCAATCCAAGAATAACTTCTAATAATGTTACAAAAAAATGAAAAACCAATTGTCCACTTGTCACTGAATCCACAAAACGATAGAGAACTGATAATGGAGAAGGCAGAATAAATGTTGGAAAATCTCCCCACCATCGGATAGCTACCCAAAAAAACAGAATGCTAAGAGAGGAAATTATCATCCCGCCAATTGGTGAAATTGCCCTGCCTTTTTTATTGGTAGTACCTAATTTTTGTTTGAATCTTTTGCTATTACTCATTGGTTTACTTTTGTCGCTGTTGGTAATTCGTGCCTCGTGTAAAAGTGTAAAATCGTGAGGATGAAGCTTTCAAAAGTGCAATCGACCTCGAATAGCTGGAAGAACAATTTTAAATTATGTGTAGTAAAGTTACCCATTCATGGTCATTGCTTGTGAAATTGATTAAGAAACAATAATGATTAATTATTCAAGGCCACTTAATAAGTGGCCTTGAATTTTATGCTTATGTGCAAATACCTCCAGGGAGATTCGAACTCCCGTTTTAGCCTTGAAAGGGCTGCGTCCTAGTCCCCTAGACGATGGAGGCTGCAACGGAGAAAATTTTACCAAACCACTATGTTTCAGTCAAGGGATTTGGCAAAACCGCTTTATTAATCATCTTCTTCGCTGTTTTCTCTTTTCAAACCGATCAGACACGCGTTGATAGGCATCTGATGGTTTCCTTGGTGGGTTCTCTTTGTCTTGCTTGCGGCTCAAAATGTAAGAAACATCTTCAAATAATTCCACAAGTGCGTGTTCCGGTTCAGCCATAACAATCGGAATTCCAAAATTGATTGAATTCACAAAATCTTCAGATGCAAAGGGGACAAAGATTTTGATGGGTTGTTTCAGGGCCTTTTCGATATTCTTCCTGGCTAATCCCCTCTTTTCAAATGTCCGGTTCAACATTAACACTACTTCTTTTTCTCTCCGGTAACCCAATTCTTCAAAAACTTCCAAAGTACCTATCATAGCCCGTACAGAAGCTAATTCTGGTGCAAATATACAAATAATTTCGTTCGATTGATCTAATGCAAGCAATGTTGATTCCGAAAAATTACTGGGCAGATCAATTACAACATAATCATACATAGTTTGAAGTAAATCAAGCACATGTGTCACCAATTCGGTAGTTATCAACTCCCCGCTTGCAATTTTCCTTGGTGCTGCCAACACATGCACGCCATTTTCATTTTTTAGCATTACCGCGTCTAAAATATCAGCTTCAATTTCATTAACGGGAATATTGGTTAAATCCTCCCAGGTGTTGCGTAGAGAAAGATTAAGCATTAATGCTGCCTGTCCCATCGAAAGAGATAAATCAACCAAAGCTACTTTGTTAGTCCAGATTTTGGCAATACCAGAAGAGACATTGGCGGCCATCGTGCTAACACCACTTCCGCCTTTCATCGAGAAAAAGGATATTACTTTGGCATTTTTCTTGGTTTCAATTGCTTTCTTTTCGTCAGCAACTGGTCTATTTCGCCGTAACACCACGTTCACGCGAGCTTGAAGTTCAGCAGGTTGGAAAGGCTTTGTTAAATAATCATCCGCACCAGCTTCAAATCCTTTGATCTTGTCTTCAATCGCATTGTAGGCTGTTAACATAATTACTGGAATGTTAGATGTTTTCGGATTTGAACGAAGGCTGCGACAAACTTCATAACCATCCATAATTGGCATACTGATATCTAGAACGATTAAATCAAAATGCATTGATTCAATCATCGCTAAAGCCTCAACCCCGTTGGTTGATGTTAATACATCATATCCCACTTGTGTCAGGGTGGTTTTTACAACTTTCAAATTAATTTCATTATCATCGACTGCAAGAATTTTGGCACCCATAAATGGAAACCCTCCTATTCAAACTTTATGATAATAATTATTCTTACATCATTATAATATTTTTCATTGGGATTCATAATAAGGTGTTTTACCAATAACTGGAACTGAATCTATTCCTTCTTTAACCTCCGATAATCGACAAACCGGTAACCTACTCCACGCTCTGTCAATATGTATATCGGCTCAGACGGAGTCTTTTCTAGTTTTTGCCGCAAGTAATTAATATATAAGCGAACATAATGAGTTTCATCCCTATATTCATAACCCCAAACTTTAGCAAGGAGTTGATCATAGGTTTGCACCCAGCCCGCATTTTGTACGAGGTGATAAAGCAATCTATATTCTGTAGGTCGCAATTTAACTAGATTTCCTTCGACCCAAACTTCGCGCTTATCAAAATCAATTTTAAGGCGATTATCTACTTCAATGACTTCATGCGGTGTTTGTCCACCAGCCTCTGTGCGTCTTAACACAGCCTTTACGCGAACTACCAATTCTCTAGGGCTAAATGGTTTCGTTATATAATCATCCGCCCCTAACTCAAGACCTTTTACCCGATCATCTTCCTCTCCCCTGGCTGTAAGCATAATCACAGGTACCTGGCTGAATTCACGCAAAATATTAAGAACTTCAAATCCATCAATATCAGGTAACATGACGTCAAGTAAAACTAAATCAGGCATTACATCTCGCAGTCTATCAATTGCCCCCATACCGCTATATGTTTCTTCCACGATAAACCCGTCATGCTCCAAATTCAATCGAATAAACCTTGCCATTCGTTGTTCATCGTCAACAACCAAAATTCGTCGATTTCGGAAATTTGATTCGCTCATTACTTACTCCCTGATAAAACTTACAATTTCTTCTTCTTCAGCCCCAGGTAACAATTCTACAAAATTAATTCTTTCGTATGGGTAAATTACCATAGTTACAGCAATATCCAAATAATGGACATCTTTACCATCACGACGACGGGGGTTCTTAATTATGATTAACGTATCGTCAGGGTTTGGTATCTCATCAACTTCACCTAATATTGATTCTTCATTTTTTACGTGAACTAAAACAAGTGGCATATCATTTACCTCTAGGAGTAATCATCAATTTTCTAATGAAACACGAATCCTCAATTTTCCTAATCGTATCACAGAATTTCCATCAACATCATATTCATTCCACGGGTATATTTCTTCACCATCAATATATGTCCTGTTTGAGGAATTCAGATCAATAATTTGAATTCCCTGATCTACCAGACGCAGCATCGCATGTTTTCGCGAAACACCATATTCAAAGCCGTTATATTGACGAAAATCTAAATCCAAAACAGACCCAGGCTGAGAAGGAACAGAGCGCCCAAGAACAAATTTTTCTTTTC
>CAZQSG010000019.1:15811-31080 GCA_964595925.1 uncultured Anaerolineaceae bacterium
TCCGATCAACTTTACCGATCGATTAATATCCAATAATTCAACTACAATCACCCTGGTTTCTGTTTCTTCTGTTACCGTTTGAACACGTTGCATCAGAGACGCACCGCAATTAGAACAAAAAATCCTTCCTTCTAGTTCCTCGTGTTTGCAACTTGGGCAGATGATCATTTTAATTCCACCTTTTTCGTTTTCATATTGGACATAGAAATTTGAGTCTCAGCAGACAGGATGCGTGTGGCATACTTAATCTGCTTTTCTCCGCTTGTTGAGTAGCCCTGGTAGTTTTCAATAAAGAGTACCTCCTCAATAATTCTGGATGCCAAGGCCGGTTTCCCTTGTACTTTTAATTGATTTGCAAGATTTCTCAACATTCGAATTCCTTTGTTTATCTCCCCTTTTCGAATCTCATTCCTGGCCGCTTCCTGCATACGGTAAAGACTGATGGAAAAAACTGCCTGCATAATTTCACTGGAGATACTATCGTTCTTTTTGGGTGTTGATGAAATAGGAACTTTCATATCTATTGAATATGACTGGATTTTTAATTGTTCTTTGTAAGAATTATTAATAAACTTTCCGTTTAGTAGACAGACTTCTCCTTCGTCAGTATTTAGCGAAGGAATATTAAATTCCAATAATAATTGAATTTTTGAACCAAACGGGACTGTGCCAATGCACACCTGATTATTATAGGCCGGTAAAAGACTTACTTCCCTTTCCAGTCGAAAGACATTGGATAATGTCACTCTGGAATTCGTCTCAAATTTCATTGTTACCTGTGGAATTGAATCGGCGTGTGCCATTTTTATGAGATTTGAAAGAACTGTTGGAAGCTTATGAATATCAGAAAGATATGTCGATGTGCCCCCCGCATAACCCACCAACTCATCAAGAAATTCATCATTCCACTCGTTACCGATTCCAACACCATAGATATTTATACCATCTGAGCGAGCGTTCTTTATTAGCCGGAAACACATATCCTCATCGCCATAAGTTTGCCCATCTGTCAATAGAATTATTGTTGATAAAGACTGGCGGAATGTTTTTGTGCGAACAAGTTGGATGTAACCCCGTTTCAATCCTTGATACATCTCGGTTCCACCAACAGCACGAATCTTCGTTATATAACGAGATATGCTCTGTATCTTGTTCACCCGGGTTGACCGAAAAATCGTTTCTGCTCGGTCATTAAAAGTTACAATAGAAAGAGTATCTTGACTATCCAGAATTTTGGGTATACCTAACAAAGATTGCTTTACAATATCGATGGGATCACCCTGCATCGATGTAGAAGCATCTACCACAAAGCACAAACTTTTCGGAATCTGTGACGAATATCCCTTTTCCCCTTCTGCACTTAGGGTAATAAGTGCATAGAAAATCTGAGGCTCATTCATTATAAGCAACTCGTCACTACCATAAGAAATTGAATACTTTAATTTGGGCTTTTCCATAATTTTTATATTGATTCAAATCTCACAAGAATTACTGATATATTGTCTTGCCCGCCATTATCGAGTGCTTCTTGTACCAACATCTTGCACGCACTGCTTAAATCTTTCTCTTGCTTAACAATTTCAGATATTCTGAGGTCCTCAATAACTCCCCATAAACCATCACTACACAATAACAAAGAACACTTTTCTGGCCTGCGCCGAATGAAAACAACAGGATCAACCCTCTCGCTTTGTCCTATTGCATTATATAAAACGTTACGTTGTGGATATTGCCGCGCTTCTTCTTCTGTAAACTGACCTAATGCTATTAACCGTTGAACTAACGTTTGGTCTTCAGTAAGCCTCTCTAGCACACCTTCGTTTGTGATCATGTATGCACGCGTATCGCCAATATGAGCTATAGCAAGGGTGTTTCTAAAAGCCACCACAGTCGTTAAGGTGGTCCCACCACTGGGAACTTTTTGGAGCACAATACGATTAATATCCTTAATTGCTTCTTCCATTACCTCTTGCAACGGAGCACGATTATTGTTTTCTTCTGAAACCAGAGTGGGCAAATAAAGATGCCGAATCATTTGTTCCGCCATTAACCGAACTGCCATATCGCTGGCAACTTCACCACTTTCATGCCCCCCCATTCCATCAGCGATAATGAAAATGCCAAAATTAAACTCATCCTTATCAGTAAGATAAGTTGAATGAAAAGTAAAAATTGAATCTTCATTATGATTGTATTTACTTCCTAATCCTTGATGTGAACAGACTTGAATCGAAAAAGGTAACAATTTATTCAAAAGTTTAACCTCCCCGTTATTCTTAATTTGGGAATTAGTCATCGAGTTCCTTCTCTCCACGTTCCAATGTCCCTTCTTTTACTCAAGAATAATCTATTTAATATTTATATAGGTAAAGCATATAACAACTTATCAGATGATCCGAAAATTAATAAATCATTATAAATAACCGGTTTACTCGTAATTGGTCCTTCTGTTTTGAATTTCCATTGTAAATTGCCTTCGTTTCTATCAAGTGCGAACATAAAACCATCTGCGTTGCCAACAAACAATAGCTCATCATGCAATACTACCGAACCAGAGACTTGTCCATCTGTTTGATAAGACCAAACTAATTTACCATTGACTTTATTGATACAATAAATATATCCATCTGCCGACCCAAAGTAAATATATTTGTCATGCAAGATTGGCGAAGAAACCGATCCTTTATCCATTCGGAATCGCCACATTGCCCATCCTGCTTTAGCATCTACTGCGTAAAAAGTAGCATCAAGAGATGAAAAATATAAAATATCATCATCAATAATTGGTGTACCAAGAATTGCGCGTTTTGCCGTATATCGCCATTTAGTATACCCACCCATATCAGTACATAATAATTCCCCTTTAGCATTTGCCACGTAAACCAGTTTATCATGTATCAATGGTTGACAACGAATGGGTGCCATTGACTCTACCTTCCAGGATAAACTTCCCTGAGACTGTGTCAGAACGTAGAGATTGCAATCATCACTTCCAATAAATACATGGTCCTCAGCTAATGCAGGCGAACATCGAACTGCTCCCCCGGTTTTATATTCCCAGATCTTGTTCGCGGATGATGTATTTATTCCATACACTTTCCCGTCTTCAGAACCAAAATACACATTAGAGCTTGTGACAACAGGTGTACAAACAATGCCGCCCTCGGCTGCATATTTCCATATAAATTTTCCGTCTGCTGCGCGGATTTTGTAAAGATTATTGTCGTATGCGCCAATGTAAACCTCATTATCGTCTAAGAAAACGCCACCACGAATTTCATCTTCACATTTAAATGTCCAAACGGGTTTAATCAACTGATCTGCTGGGGCGTTCATAAATGAAGAAATTCCTCTCCCCATTTCTGAATTTGAAAGCAATAAAGAATTCACCCCAGTCAATAAACCTGTCTCTTGCCCCACCCGCATTAATGCTTCCTTCATGTCCTTTGCAGAGTTCCATCTTACAGATGCATCATATTCTAGCGCTTTTTCAACGACTTGAACTAACTCGTTGGATACTGATGGATTAAAATCCTTTATTTTCCTCTGATCAAAAGTAAATGGTGGCTCTGCGGTTGGATCACAGCCGGTTAATGCGTGATGTAATGTCGCTCCGAGAGCATAGATATCGACTGACCGTGTGGACTCACCCCGATATTGTTCAGGGGGGGCGTACCCCTCAGTTCCAATAATCGTTCCTTTTTTTCCAAGTTGAAAAGTTTTCGCAATACCAAAGTCAATCAGAACAGCATTACCCTGGCGATTGATCATAATATTTGAAGGCTTCATATCGCGGAAAATAATTGGTTCTGGTTCATGAGAATGAAGATAATCCAAAACGTCACAAAGCTGAACTGCCCATTTAATGATTTGTTCTTCTGGAATAAATCCCTCTACACGATCAAGAATTTTTTCCAAATCTTTTCCATAAACATACTCAATCACCAGATATGCTCGTTGATCAATTGTGAAATAATCATAAATATTTGTTATCTGAGGGTGAGAGAGAGTGACCAGAAGATTTGCTTCTCGTTCGAAACTCCTTATCATCAATTGATTCACTTTTATATCCGTTGTTGCACTAACCATTTCTTTAATGGCAACCAATTTCACGGCATTTGGGAAATGCATATCTCGAGCGCGATAGACCGAACCCATGCCACCAGACCCGATAACGTCCTGGATTAAATAACGCTTCATTAAAAGGCTCTTTACAGGAAGCCGTCCTGGTCTCTTATTGCTGGAATCTGGAAAAATTTTGGTAATTATTCTCTCTTGCAGAATGGCCTCCCCCGCAAATCAAGCGCTAGAATATGAATAGGTTATAATGAACTTATTGAGAAATGAAGTTGTATAAATAAATTATACACTGATTCATAACAATAATAATCGAGATAGATATTAGATTTAAAAAGAGGAAATACATGTCTAAAGTTGCAATTTTAAAAACAACTCCGAAAACTGTATTAGAAGATTATCGTAGACTTTGTGAAATAGCTGACCTCAAACAAGCTCTAGACCCTTCGGCCCCAACTATTCTAAAAGACAATATCAGTTGGCATTTACTCTACCCGGCATCCAATACAACCCCCTGGCAGCTTGAAGGTACGATCTTGGGATTACAGGATCAAGGATTTAATGACCTGGTAAACGTTCATAATAAGACTGTTGTCACCATTGCAGACCTCGGAGATAAATACAATAAATTCGGGCCAGTGCTTGAGAAATACAACATCCCCAAAAAATACAATTTCAAACCAGAAGATATGTCCTGGATTAAATATACTCCCAAAACAGAAATAGCAGTCCTTAATAAAATATTTCCTGAAGGAATCTATCTCCCAGATTTTTTCTTCGGTAAAAACATCGTGCATCTGCCAACAGTTAAAACGCATAGCTATACAACAACAACAGGTGCAATGAAGAACGCTTTTGGGGGTTTATTAAATATCAATCGACATTATGCACACACATGGATTCACGATACACTGGTTGACCTATTAGCCCTTCAGAAAGAAATTCATACCGGCCTATTTGCCACTATGGATGGTACTACCTCAGGCAGTGGTCCTGGCCCTCGTACTCTTATCCCTCATCAAAAAAATGTCATCCTCGCTTCATCCGATATGGTTGCTATCGATGCCGTTGCCGCAAAAATCATGGGCTTTGATCCAATGAAAATACGGTATATCGCACATGCGACCGAACGCAAATTAGGGCAGGGCAATCCGCGAGAAATAGAAATCGTTGGTGATGTGGAAGCAGCAGAAGAAAATTGGAATTTTGAAGTTGGTGTTAACCTTGGAACCGGTGCCGGCATGCTACTTTGGCGATCACCTTTAAAAATCTTTCAGAAACTTCTATTCCACACACCCCTCGTAAAGCTTTTTATCTTTGCCAGCGAATACTACCATGACCATTATTGGTATCCAGTAAAAGGCAAAAAAGTCGTTGACCAATGGATTAGTGAAAGTCCCTGGGGGCAATTATTTGATACTTATCCTGAATAGATGGTGTGATTTGTAAAATAATCCGGACCATCATTAATAAATAGATATCTGATTTCCAGGATAACAATTTGATGAAAAGAATTATGTAACCCCCTTATTTTACTGTTCACTCTCACTGATAATCGCCAGAAAATCTGATACAGCCCATCCACTCCTCGTTTCATCATACGGGGATTCAAGGTACCACCATGTGTAGCCATCAGATTTAGATGGTCCGTCTCGCACCTCAAAGAGCTCCTGTTCTTCCCCTAAAAATTGGACTGTTCCAGATATACAAGCTTCTGATCTCAACCGCAAACCAGCTCCCTCAGTATTATGGATTTGAACAACACTCCCAATCGCTATCTCACGGTTACTATCGTTATTTGCGGCTGCTTCGGTTGCTTTTATCGTTTCACTCAGCATCGTAGTCGGCGTAACTGTTGTTACACTAATTTTTGTAACATTAATCTCAGTGGGGGGTTCCCCTTCATTTTCAGGCGGCATGTTCCATCCGATAAACAAAATTAGAACAATCAGAGACGCTGCAATAATCCCAGCAAGCAACAACACCCAGATATTAAGAATTGATTTTATCTTCATCGTAAGCCTATTTTTTGTCCTTGAATATATAAATTATATACCATACAGCGCATTCAACAGAAAGAAAGGCTGAGCCAAAAGCCGCCTTATGAAATTGCTCCTATGTTATAATCGTTTTGTTATGGTTGAGAAGATTGAAACCAATCAATCTGCGTCAATAATCGCAGACAGGTATCGTGTTGATAAGCTAATTGGTACGGGCGGAATGGCTGTAATTTACCGTGCTTGGGATCTAAAACTTGAACGGGTTATCGCCTTAAAATTGCTTCGCCAAAAGTATTCAAACAACCTCTCGCTGCGAGATGCGTTTAATCAAGAAGCGCGGGCCGCAGCTAGCTTAACTCATCCCAATATTGTATCTATTTATGACACTGGTGTCAGCAAGAATCGAATTTTTCTTACCCTTGAATATGTCGCCGGCATCAATGCCAAACATTACCTTATATCAAGAGAAATGATAAATATAAAAGAATCACTCGATTTCATTATGCAATCTTGTCTGGCAATCCAATACGCACATAATCACAATATTATCCATTGTGATATTAAGCCTTCAAATTTACTCATCACAGAATCGAATCAAGTAAAAATCACAGATTTTGGATTGGCTCACATCCTCAATAAAATTAACCCACAAGAAACAACTTCCAATATAGTATGGGGCTCTCCCCTTTACATTTCACCCGAACAAATTCTCGGGAAATCTCCCACTGCAGAATCAGATATTTACTCTCTGGGAATTGTTTTATATGAATTAACTACAGGAAAACTTCCTTTTCTCTCTAATGATGTTACAGAATTGCTAAAAATGCATAGGGAGAAAAGACCAGAACCTGCAAAAAATATCAACCCGGAAATATCAGATGAATTAAATTTAGTGATCATGACTGCAATTCAAAAAAGACCTGACAGACGATACCGCAGTATGTCAGAATTTAGAAATGCTCTTGTATCAATTCGTCAATCAATCACAATGAGAAATATTGCCCCATACAATAATTCATTGTCAAAAAATGAGGTTTCTTCTATGACAGAACCGCGAAATGATAAAAAGGTTTATTCACGTCCGAAACCAATAAAATCTGAAACAGCAATCAATGCAATATCTGTAAAAAGATTTGACATTATTACAACCCTCTTTGCTTTTCTTGCGACTGTTGCGGTAGCAGGATTAATCCCATTCTGGATTTACATATATTTTAATATACCAGGAAGATAAATGAAAAATATTAAACTTTCACCGTCTATTTTATCTTGTGATTTCCGAAATCTCGAAGACCAATTACTGTCTATTCAAAGATTTGGTGCTGACATGATTCATGTCGACGTAATGGATGGTCGTTTTGTGCCCAATATCACCATGGGGCCATTCATTGTTGACCATTGCAAAAATATTAGCTCACTTCCCCTTGATGTTCATCTTATGATTCAATCACCTGAAAACCACATCGAGGCATTTGCAAAAGCAGGTGCAGATTGGATAACCGTTCACGTTGAAGGAAATCCCAATGTTTATCGCACTTTGCAAGAAATCAAAGCCATGGGAATCCACCCAGGAATTGCGCTAAATCCTGGCACCCCCGCTTCCTCAATCGTCAACCTCTTAGAACTTGTCGATATAGTGCTGGTAATGACAGTTAATCCTGGTTTTTCAGGACAGAAACATATCGCGTCAATGCAAACAAAAGTCAAAGAAATTTCAGAGATGATCAACGCTTCTGGCCGGGATATAGAAATTCAGGTAGACGGTGGAATTACTTCTGAAACATTGCCAGCCATGTATTTGGCCGGTGCGAGAGTTTTTGTTGCTGCTACGGCCATTTTCAACCATCCTCAAGGAATTGAATCTGGTATTTCTTTATTACGCGGTAGTATTAATTAAACAAAAAGATCGTAGTTCCCTACGATCTTTCATTTGAACTTTACAAAATAAATTAGCTTTTCGCAAGAGTTCTCAAGCATCGAGTGCAAACGGTTTTACGAACTTTTCTCCCATTATCATAAAGAGTAACCTTTTGTAAATTTGGGCGGAACTCTCGATTTGTCGCGTGCATTGAAAAACTTCGATTGTGACCAAAAGTGGTTTTCTTTCCACAAATTTCGCACTTAGCCATGATAAAATCCTTTCCTGACAAGGTATAATGTCTAATCAACAGCGATAAATAATACCATACCTTAATTATTTTTTCAAGAAGTAGAAATTAGGATACAATTATGCAGAAAAATGACAACTTAATCACAAAAGGAAATATCTATATTTCTCATCAAGCCATAGCCAGCATTGTGCGTCATACAATCATTGAAACGTATGGTGTGGTTGGGCTTGCACCAAAAAATTTCGCACAAGAAATCACTCAGGCCTTAGCAAAAGAGGCCATTCGCGGAATTAAGATCACATATAGTGAAAAAAAGGTTACAATTGACGTCTATATCATAATTGAATATGGAACCAGGATTAAAACTGTTGCTAAGGTTGTTTCTGATAACATTTCTTATCGGATCCATAAAATCACAGGAATTCCTGTTAGTCAGGTAAACGTCCATGTCCGTGGGTTAAGAATCAGCGATCCCGACTAAACAATAATTTATTAATTGGAAAGGTCTCAAACACATATTATTATGAGTAGTGATGTTATGGATAATACAAACGAAAATTTAAATCTAAATGGTCATGATTTCAAATCACTGATACATGCAGGGCTTCGTTGGTTAAAAGCTAATCAACACATCGTAAATGCACTTAATGTTTTTCCCGTACCGGATGGTGACACCGGTACCAACATGGTGCTTACAATGCAGGCAGCTTATGACGAAATAAAAGATGAAAATGAGGGTAATATCGGCAAAGTAGCTCATGCCGTTGCTCAAGGAGCCCTTATGGGCGCTAGGGGAAACTCAGGTGTAATCCTTTCCCAAATTTGGCGGGGTTTTGCTCGAGCCCTGGACAACCTGGAAACTATGGACACAGAAACTTTAATCCTCGGCTTTGAAGAAGCTACAGCTACAGCATACAAAGGCGTGGTTCGTCCAGTCGAAGGCACTATTCTTACGGTAACCAAAGATATTGCTATTGAAGCAAAGCAATCCCTTTCAAATGAAACTACAATAGATGAAATTATTGATATAGTTATATCCTCTGCGGATAAATCTGTAGAAAACACACCAAACTTACTCCCAATTTTAAAACAAGCCAAAGTGGTTGACTCGGGCGGCAAAGGGCTATTCTATATCTTAGAAGGGATGAGCCGATTAATTCGTAATGAACCTCTGGATAAATCTGAAATGACAACTATTCCTATTGCTCTGATGGATATCGATCAAAGTGAAAATATCGAACCTGGACAGGATTACGAAGTGGTTATCGACTTCCGTCCAAATCAGTATTTTGAATTGCAAAGATATTATGATCAACTTGAACAAATCGGAACATCAATTCAAGTCGGTGAAGGTGATGATATATTTCGAATGCATATTCATGTAGCCACTGAGAAACGCTATGAACCAATAGACTATACGATGAATCAGGGAACCATCACCAAAGTTTACATTGAAAACCTCCTGGACCAAATGGAAAACAAACCTAAAGGAAATTCTTCCTCTAAAAAAGGGGATGATATTCAGTTCAATGCCTTTGAACCTGGCAGCATCGCAGTAGTAGCAGCCTCCCCCGGCCTTGGAATTTCGGAAATCTTCGCCAGCCTTGGTGTCACAGCCATCGTAAAGGGCGGGCAAACAATGAATCCCTCTACAGAAGAGATATTATCCTCTTTCAAAGATTTGCCCACTGATAAAATTATCATTCTTCCCAATAACAAAAATATCATCCTTGCCGCCCAGGCGGCTGCCTCCGTGACAGATAAAAAAGTAGCCGTAATTCCATGCAAAACCGTTCCTCAAGGCATCAATGCTTTGTTACGGTTAATGCCTGGTATGGACTTTGATGTCGTAGTCTCAGATATGATAGATGCGTGTGACGAGGTAGAAACTGGTGAGGTTACAATTGCTACAAGAACTGTGGAAATCAATGGGGTAAATGTGAGTGAAGGTCAGGTGATTGCTTTACATAACGGAAAACTGATCCAATCTTGCAGTTCTATTGAAGAGGCAACCCTTTCTATCTTATCTGATTCGAATATGAATGATCGTGAACGAGTTACATTCTTATATGGTGCAGATATTGACATTCAAGAGGTTTCTCGGATCGCAAGTATCGTTGAAAATAAATACCCTGAACATGAGGTTGAAATCCATTATGGGGGGCAACCATATTACCAGTTTATTCTCTCAATTGAGTAGTAATGGCGAATATATGCATTCTGACAGACAATCTTGTTCAATATCCGATCATCCGATTCAAAGGTCAAAATCGAATCCGGAAAGTTTCTTATCATTTGTCTCTTAATGGTGAAGAAATTTCAGATATTCACTCAATTAATAAATCGGACTTGCCACCATCAGCCGATGACAATTTCAATCCACATCTGTTGTCCCCAACGATCTCCGAACTCTGGGATACTTTATCATTATTAACATCGAATTATGATGAAGTAATCGGCATATTTTCTTCAGCCGCTATTTCACCAATGTATAACATCGCTCAAAAAGCTGCTGCAAAATTGGAGGCAAACGCTCGAATTCATATTATTGACTCTCGAACATCATCCGTTGGTTTATCGATCTTAGTAATGCAAGCGGCTATTCAGGCTGAAAAGGGAGAGTCCTCAAAAACGATTATTCAAAACCTGTACACAAAAATTCCTCAAATATTTACACTCTTCAACATACCTTCTCTTTCATATCTCTATTACAATAATTTAATTGATCGTTCGCAAGCATTCGTTGGTGAGAAATTAGAACTTCTTCCTTATTTTGTCATTGAAGAGGATGACTTCATCACTACAGATAAAATGAGAAATGATCGACATATTACTGACTACTTCCTCGAATTTTTAAATGAATTTGAAAATGTCGAATTTGTATCATTCTTACATAGTACCGTTCTGAATTCTCAGGCCTCAAAATTAATTCGAGAATTGGTGAAGCACAAATTCCCTGATGCAGAATTTTTTGAACATAAAATCCCTATTACCCTTGCCATCTTGTTTGGCCCAAAATGCCAGGGCATGATCGTCGTTGATAATGAGGTCTTATAATGCCAAGGAAATCATTGTTATCTCTAGAAAAATTATCCAAATTCATTCAACTAGAACGTTCCAGAAATTATGACAACAAAGCTATTTTCGGGGGGCTTTCGAAGATTGTTCCTGTTTGGGAAAAAGAAGCACAAGAAGAGCTGTTGGAATCAAATACAATTCAAACCATCGTTCAACTCATTACAGAATATGAAAAAGCTGATCTCAAAAGAAGGGAGGGTATTATCCAAAATATTTTCACTGAAATTCAATCAACAGTATCACATCATAAATCGTCTGATGACTCCCTTCCAGTAGAAAATCAACAGAAAATCACTACAAAAGACCACCGGTATATCCCAAAATTAAGCAAAGAAGATGCTGTTGGTCTTAATGCCCCCTTAACTGTGCTAACGGGTGTAGGTCAAAAAAATGCAGAACGATTAGCCAGGTTAAACCTTTCCACTTTAGGGGACCTTTTACATTATTACCCACGTCGATACGATGATTATAGTCAGTTAAAAACTATCAATCAGCTAAAGAATGGCGATGAAACCACCGTTATTGGTATCATTCAAAACATTCAAACACGCCAAACTCGTAACCGTAGAATGAAAATTACAGAAGCGATTCTTAGTGATTCTACCGGTTTTTTACGCATTACCTGGTTTAACCAACCCTGGTTAGAAAAAAGTATTCGCCCCCGGGTTCAAATTGTTGTTTCAGGAAAAATTGATATGTATCTGGGTCGTTTAGTTATGAATAGCCCCGAATGGGAAAGTCTTGACAAAGAACAACTCAACACAAATCGGATTGTCCCGGTTTATGCACTGACGGCTAAAATAACACAGAGATGGCTTCGCCAAACCATTTTCAAAGTACTCAGGTATTGGGTTGACAAAATATTCGATTTCTTGCCTACTTCTATTCGTCAAGAAGCGAATTTAATGAATCTATCAACAGCTTATCAGCAAATCCATTTTCCAGACACGACCGAGAATCTGGAAAAGGCGCGTTACCGGCTTGCTTTTGATGAAATTTTCATTTTACAAATGGGATTAATGCGACAGAAAAAACAATGGCTGTCTCAAATCGCAGAATCGTATCCAACCACTGATACCTGGCTAGAACAACAACTAAATTCTCTTCCGTTTCAATTAACCAACTCACAATTATCTGCAATTAACAGTATCAGAGAAGACATCACTATGGGGCATCCGATGAACCGATTATTACAGGGTGATGTTGGATCTGGAAAAACTGTTGTTGCGGCAATGGCCATTGCTATGATCTGTGAACATAATAAACAAGCCGCAATTATGGCGCCTACATCTATCCTCGCAGAACAGCATTTTCAAAGCCTTTCAACAATTTTAACGAAAGGCGAGCATCCTCCACTAAAAGAAGAAGAGATTGCTCTTCTGATTGGCGACACAAGCACCGTTGAGAAAAAGAGAATCAGAGAGCAATTAAGGAATAACTCCCTGAAGCTAGTCATTGGCACACATGCTCTAATTGAAGATCCTGTCCAATTTAATGCTTTGCAAATGATCATTATTGATGAACAGCACCGATTTGGGGTGCAGCAAAGAGCTTTATTACGTCAAAAGGGGGAAAATCCCCATTTACTTGTGATGACTGCTACACCAATTCCCCGCTCCATGGCACTCACCGTCTATGGAGATCTTGATATCTCAGTGATGGATGAAATGCCTCCAGGAAGAAAGCCAGTACGAACACATGTTGTTTCTCCTGTTGACCGAGAAAGAGTTTATCAATTCATTGATAAACAGATTACCTTGGGGAATCAAGCCTTTATTATCTACCCTCTGGTTGAACAGGGTGATAACGAACAAAGCAAAGCCGCGGTGGAAGAACAAACAAGATTACAAAATGAAATCTTCCCAAATCTCAAATTAGGTTTGCTGCATGGACGACTTAAACCAGTGGAAAAAGAAGAAGTTATGCGGAAGTTCAGAAATAAAGAATTCAACATTCTTGTTTCCACCTCGGTAATTGAAGTAGGTGTTGATATCCCAAATGCTACCGTAATGGTCATTGATGGCGCAAATAGGTTCGGCCTGGCACAGCTTCATCAGCTCAGAGGAAGAGTTGGTCGTGATAATCAACAGGCTTATTGTTTCCTCATCCCAGAAACGTTTGATGCTCTTGAAAATGAACGCCTTCAGGCCATGGTGTCAACAAATGATGGCTTCATTTTAGCTGACCTTGATCTAAAGCAACGGGGGCCGGGAGATTTCTTAGGAACCCGTCAATCTGGATATTCTGGTTTACGTTTGGCGAATCTCACAGATGTAAAACTGATTGAAACAGCACGAAAACATGCAAAAATATTATTTGAAACAGACCCAGAATTAATTCAAGAAGAAAACCTGATTCTCAAAGACACCATCAATCAATGGTGGGATGAAGGAGAAGGAGATATTAGTTAATCATGGTAAAAGCAGTTTTCCCAGGAACATTTGACCCTGTTCATTTTGGTCACATCAATATCGCCTTAAGGGCAGCAAAACTTTTCCAGCCAGTCATTGTGGCAGTTTACGACAAACCCCTTAAAGACCTTCTTTTTTCACCTGAAGAAAGGTTGGAATTGGCACAAAAAGCATTCATGAATTACCCAAATATCCAGGTACAGGGATATTCTGGCTTGACTGTAGATTTCTGTACAAGTATTGGTGCTCAGGTGCTTGTTAGAGGTCTCAGGGTCTTTTCAGATTTTGAGCATGAGTTTCGAATTGCATTAGCGAATCAAAGATTAAATGCACAAATTGAAATGGTGTCCTTAATTACTAATGAACAACACACCTTTCTAAGCGCTTCAACTGTAAAAGAAATTGCCTCGCTTGGAGGGAATATCACTTCCTTAGTTCCTTATCATGTAGAAGAGGCACTGAAAATAAAATTCCGGACGATTGAGAATAATAATACTAGTACTCCAAATTCGTTAATAGATTGAATTTATTGTATATATAATAGAGATTATAGCTTGGCAAGAAATTTGCACAATTTAATAGAAATACTAATCCGCTCGCTTTTGGAGATATTTTATGGATATACTAGAACTCATTGATCGTTTAGAAGATTTATTCAACGAAAGCCATTCAATACCCTTCACCCGTAGTGTCATCGTAGATGAAGACCGGATGCTGGACATCATAGACCAAATGAGGGTTTCAATCCCTGATGAAATCAAAAAGTCTGAGCAAATCATAAATCAAAAAGAGCGCTTCCTGGCCCAGGCGCAAGAAGAAGCAAGCAGAATAACGAGTATAGCTCGAGAAAGATCAATAAAGGCAATAAAAAGTGAGGATGTTTATCAAGAAGCAAATAATTCAGCTCAACAGATGATTTCTGAAGCCGAACAGGAAAGAAAGCTAATCAAGACAGAAACAGATGAATACATTATCAACTCACTTCAAGAATTTGAAAATGAATTAAATACGCTTCTCAAACAGGTTCAAAATGGAATTCAAACTGTTAGACAACAAGAAAAAGAGTAAGTATTCAAATTGATTTGCTGATTGTAGCTTCAAAATTAAAAAAGAACTCGTTGCTGAGTTCTTTTTTTTTCAGATACGTAACATCTTATTTAACTGTCTTTAATCATTATCTTTAAGCGCAATATCAATCACCTGATCCATTTTTGAAACAAAAAGTAATTGAATATCAGTCTTAACCTTCTTTGGAATTTCGCTGATATCTTTTCTATTTTTCTCAGGCAGAATCACTGTCTTTAATCCGGCTCTATGTGCGGCTAACACCTTTTCCCGAACACCTCCAATTGGCAAAATTCTGCCACGCAAGGTAATTTCGCCAGTCATTCCAATCTCATGAGAGACTTTCTTATCAGTAAGAGCAGAGAGCAGTGCTGTAGCAATAGTAATGCCCCCACTGGGTCCGTCTTTCGGAATTGCACCTTCAGGAACGTGTATATGAATATCTGTAGATTCAAACATGTCAACATCGATACCATAAATTTTCGCTCTTGATTTAATATAAGAAAGAGCTGCCTGAGCCGACTCTT
>CAZQSG010000020.1:0-9983 GCA_964595925.1 uncultured Anaerolineaceae bacterium
AGGTAGTAAAAAAGATTCCCTTCTTTTTTCTCTCTCTCAAAAACTTATGTTTCAATAAACAACTCCGCGTAAGCGGAGTTGTTTATTGATGGGTTGATTAGATTGATCATTAACGATAAACTTTCTTCACCCACTCCTCTAATTCTACGTTATTTAAATAGCCTTCCGAAGCAGAGGCCACGCCGATTTTATATGAAGCGAAGACAACTGCACTGCGCAGAGCGTGCAGACTGTCACCGCTTTTCAGGTAGCTATGGCAGAAACTGGTGAAGAGGGCGTCTCCGGCACCAATCGTGCTGACCACTGGACGGGTATCGACCGCGAGCACATGCGCCAAAAACCTTCTCCCACCTTCATACAATAATGCCCCCTTTGCCCCTAGACCGACCACAATGATTTTATTATGGTAGATGTCGTACAGGGTTTGGACAAATTTTTCTGGTGATGAAGGCAGGCCTTCATCAGAGAGAAACAGAATATCTGCCGTACGCATATAATCCGCACTATATTCATCGTGCGGGTCCCGAAGGACGTGTACATCTGTCGCAACCAGTTTACCCGAGCGGCTGGCTTCGTTCAGAAAAGGACGGGCGAAGTTGATGCTGCACAAGGCTAATAATTCTGCATCTTTGATTGCATTTTGAAAGTCATTAATGGGGTATTCTGTTTCAATTATGTCCTTCAGGTCACTGTAGATTTCTCGTTTTCCAGCAGGATCATATAAGATGACGGATTGAGGCGTCTGAGATAGGCGGTTGAGGACATAATCCCCGGCGATATGGTTTTTCGCCAGGGCGCTCCGCGTCAGCTGGGCATTCAGTTCATCCTCAGGTCCAATCATCGCGAGAAGATCCACCGGGTCTCCGAGGGTCTGAAAAGCCTTTGTCAGGTTGTAGCCGACTCCTGAAACTGTGGTTCGAATACCAAACAATGGTGCGGTGACTGGAAAGTAAGGAATTGGAAAGCCGTCAACTTTCAAAGTTGTTTCTATGTTAATCAATCCAGCAACGAGGATTTTGGACATTTTTTCTCCTGTGATGTTTTTTCCTCTTTTTTTATAGCAATAATCAGAGGTGTTATCAAGCCCATTATACAAAATTTTGTATCATCTCAATAAATGGGGGAAAACAAAAAGAAACTGTAGCCTATTAATTTTTTTCATAGGCTGTTAAAATATGTATATGATGTTAGACAAGCTTGACCAGAATGCCATACAAGACGAAAACGCGCGGGAATTGATCCGACGGCTGATGAATATCATTGAGAATCAGGCGGTAGAACTGCGAAAGTTGAAAGAAGAAAACCAACGATTGCGGGACGAAGTGAACCGGTTGAAAGGGGAACAAGGAAAACCCAAAACCAAAGTTAAGAAAGACCGTTTGTTGCTGGTATTGAAACACCCCGAACTGCCGCTGCATAACAATGCGTCAGAACTGGGGGTACGACAGCGGGTACAGAAACGAGATGTCAGTTTCGGACCATGCATCAGAGATGGAGCGAGGGCATGGGATACTTTTGTGACCCTGTCAGAGACGACGAAAAAATTACACGTGAGTTTCTACCTCTATTTACAGGACCGCATTTCCGAGCTGCATCAAATTCAACCACTGGCGGATCTGGTTAAAGCACATGCCGAAGAACTCAATTTGGGTTGGTCTTTTTCTCCCACCTCCATTTATTGAGATGATACCTTAATTTAATATTCAGAGAGCCCTGGTTTGCCTGATTTGTTGAAAAATATTTCTACGCTTCCTCTTCTTCCACATGCTCTCGAATTTCGCGCACCTGAATCTGGTAGCTCATCTGTCCGCGGAAAAAGTTTTGATCGAGGGTAAAAAGAACATCGACATACTCTGGCATGTGAGATTTCCAGTGCCCCTGGCGGAAGGCAATTGCTGTCTCGGTCGAATATCCGTCACTGAGAGTGATTCGCAGATGCGTTTTATCGCGTCCAACCAGATGGCTTTTCACCACCCGTAAATTACGTGCCGCAAAAAGCACGGGGGCGTTCTCGGTGCCGGTCGGCTCCAGAAGTTGAACGAGTTTATAAATTCCTTCTCGATTCCGCAGCAGGTAGGAAAAATTAAAAGATACATCCACAGGCACGGTCGGAAGCAGCTGTTTTCCTTCCAGCTCGCGTTTGGCAATTATTGATAGACGGTTTTGCAATGCCTCCAGCTTCTCAACGGCGATGGTGAACCCCGCCGCAGCCGCATGTCCGCCAAAACGTTCACCTGCCTCTAAATCGAACATGTCTTCGCATTCTTCCAGCGCATGTGTGATATGGAATTCTGGAATACTGCGGCACGAAGCGCGTGCGAATTCATTACCAATATCACAGACAACGGCGGGACGGTAATATGTATCGGTGAGACGAGAAGCTGCCAGGCCGACTACCCCCATATGGAACTCGGTAGAGGCTGTAAAAATCAAATACGGATCACCGCTTTGCTGTGTTTGTTCGTCTGCAAGATTTTGAATAGAGGCGGTTTTTTGCTGGCGCTGTCCGTTAAGGTCATCCAGCGACTGGGCTAATGTTGCGGCCTCATGCGCATCCTCTGAGAGGAGCAGGTTCAGGGCATCGGTCGCGCTGCGGATTCGTCCGGCAGCGTTGATACGCGGCCCGACACCAAACGCAATGTTTGATGCTTTGAAACGTGCCGGATCCATTCCCGCCGCTCGAATCAAAGCAGACAATCCGACCCGATCAGCTTGTTGAATCACTTCCAATCCTGCCTTCACCAGCGCACGGTTCTCACCTACCAGTGGCACAATATCTGCCACCGTTGCCACCGCGGCCAGATCCAGCCATTGTTCCGGGAACAAGCCATCTTCTTCATAACGAGAGAGATAGGCTTCGACGAGTTTGTAAGCGATTCCGGCGCCGCACAGAATTTTCTCGGGGTAGTTGTCATTTTCTTGTTTGTGATCCAGCACCGCCAGTGCAGGAGGAACTTCGTCGCCCGGGATATGATGATCAGTCAGAATCACTTCCATACCCAGTTCATTAGCTTGCTTGACTTCCGCAGATGATCGAATCCCGCAATCGACGGTAATTAATAGTTGTGTACCCTCTTGTGCCAGTTTTGCAATCGCTTCACCATTCAGTCCATAACCCTCATTAAAACGATCGGGGATATACCCGCTGACATTCGCGTTCAGCGTCTTCAGGAAGTCGACCAGAAGTGCGGTTGAACACACACCGTCGCAGTCATAATCTCCATAGACTGTAATTTTTTCTTGCTCCTCCACTGCTTTTCGAAGACGAAGAACAGCTTTCTCCATATCTTTTAAGAGAAAAGGATCATACAGAGACCCTTTGTTCTTGACATAACTATCCGCACCTTCGAGGTTGACAACCCCGCGATTATAAAGCAGTTGCTGCAGCAAACGATGATAACCGGGCAGCTGCTCCTGAATATCTTTGGGCACTTCTGGTGCAATGACCCAATTTTTGCTTTCAATCGCCTGCATAAGCTGAATCCCTTCTGAGATTAAATTTCTTCGATAGTATTAAATACACGAGGCAGGCGGTCTGCCAGACCGCAGACGACTTCGTAATTGATCGTTCCCCATTTTTCAGCAAGTTCATCCACCGTAATTGACTCTTCTGCCTGCTGCCCGATCAGAACAACTTCATCACCAATGGCAGCCTCGGGCACGCTGTCAAGCTGGATCATGCAATGATCCATACACACTGACCCAACAATTGGAACACGCTTCCCATGAATTAATACTTCGCCCCCTTCCACACGTCGATACCCATCGCCATAGCCAACTGGAATAACACCGATGCGCTCTACTTTTTTCGTGCGGTAGCGATGACCATAGCTGATGCCGTAATTTGGTGGATAGTCCTTAATCGAAATCAAGCGGGCTTTCCAGGTGAGTGCTCTGCGAAAATCTGCTGGCAGGGGTGCTTCATGGGATGGATTAAGGCCGTAGATAGCATTCCCTGGTCGAACAAAGTCGTAGTGCGCCGAGGGGTGGTAGATGGTGGCAGCAGAGTTGCTGGTGTGAATGAAGGGAGGGCGCATGCCTGACGCTTCAATATTTTTAACTAGTTTATTGAAGCGTTCCATTTGGGCTTCGACACTGCTGTGGTCCTCCTCATCTGCTCGTGCAAAGTGAGTGAAGATACCTTCCAAAACGATGGCCGGAAGATCATGCATCCACTTGATAAAATCAAGATTATTTTCAGGGAACAAGCCCAGCCTGCCCATGCCTGTGTCAAATTTAACATGGACATTCACCTGAAATCCTGCTTCTTGTGCGGCTTCAGCATACGCCTGAGCGATTTCACGGTCATAAACAGTCAGGGCAATGTTATTGGCTGCGGCTTCAGCAACACGCGCTGGACGAGTATAACCCAGCACGAGGATATGTGAAGTTACCCCGGCACGGCGGATAGCAAGAGCCTCTTCGATGCGCGCAGCACCCAGACCAAAAATGCCGGCTTGCTGGGCTGCCAGTGCAACTTCAATCATGCCGTGTCCATAGCCATTCGCTTTGACAACTGCCATGACAGGCTTTCCCGTCAATCGCCGGATTGCTTTAATATTATATTGAATCGCCGTCAGGTCGATCTCTAGCCAGTTTGAATAAACTTCAGTGTTCATTGAGTCTTAGTATAATGCCCTCGTTGCCTCGGGGCAAGGGTGTTAAAAGTCAATGATAGGGCAATCAAACGTTTCGATGATAAAACTAGATTGGAATTTCGTATACCTCTGAGAAAGCGTCAACGATTTCACGCAGGGCCTCAGGCAAACAAAAACGTGCTGTGGCAATAACTTCCACCGGAATTGATTTGTAATAAGCATGAGCGATGCCCCCCGCGATACAGGCCAGCGTATCCGCGTCACCGCCCAATGAAATCGCAAGCCGCACTGCATCGACATAATCCGTCGATTCAAGGAAACACATAATTGCCTCAGGGACAGAACCCTGACAGGTGACGTCGAATGTATAACCCTCGCGGATGTCATCAATGCGGCGTGTCAGATTATAGCCAAAACGCTCCTGAATTTCCATTCCTATTTCACGTTTGCTGTGGTCTGTACGCGCCAGAAAAACTGCCAGCGCTGCGGCCTGTGCGCCTTTCACACCTTCAGGGTGGTTATGAGTGAAAATTGCGCTCTTCTCTGCTTCTTCGAGCACTTCTTCCACTGTGTTAAAAGCATAACCGAGGGAACTGACTCGCGTCGCAGAATCGTTGTTAAAACCATTATAGGGTTTGGGCGGATCGGTATAAGTCCATTTTTTAAAGTCAGTATCATAACCACACGTAGGATACTTTTTGGCAAATCGGCGAATATTGAAAGGATAATCCCATTTAAAGAGAATTGCTTCGGCGATTGCTAGAGTAAGCACCGTATCATCGGTAAAAGTCGATTCTTTTGTAAATAACTCAAATTCTTTGGTCTTAATGGGTGGATCGGCGTGCTCATACACAGAGCCGACAATATCACCAATGACTGCACCAAACATAAGCATCCCTCCGATAAAAAGACGATTAACTAAGTATAATCGAATCAGAAGAGAATACAAAAAAATAAAATAGGATACGGATCAATCTGAAAAGATTATTATACCTGGTTAACCAAGTATAATAAAAAAAATCTAAATCTATCCAGGTGAAAAATTGTCCGATTTAAAAATAGCCGTTGTAATTCCAGCTTATCAGGTTGAAAATGAAATTGTTGATGTCATTAATTCAATACCTGACTTCATAATGTCAATCATAATTATTGATGATGCGAGTCCTATCCCTGTAGGTGGAATTACCTCCCATCTTACGGATACCAGGATTCGCTTGATTCGTCATGAAGAAAATCAGGGCGTTGGTGGAGCAATGGTTACCGGGTATAAGAAAGCCATAGAAATGGGAGCTGATATTATCGTGAAGGTGGATGGGGATGGGCAGATGGATCCTAAGTACATCCCACTATTAGTTCAACCTTTAATTGATGGTGAGGCCGATTACTGCAAAGGTAACCGATTTGCCCACGTTGAAGAACTTAGCTCTATGCCTTTCCTGCGCAGGATTGGCAATATTACTCATTCTTATCTAACCAAACTAGCCTCTGGCTATTGGAATATTTTTGATCCTACCAACGGTTATACAGCCATTCGAGGCTCCACATTTCAGGCGCTTGACCTGAAGCATCTTTCAAGCGGTTATTTTTTCGAGACCTCGCTTCTGATTGCGCTCAGGATGCAGGATGCGGTCGTTAAAGATGTGCCCATCCCCGCCATTTATGGAGACGAGGTCAGCTCCCTGTCACATCTAAAAACCTTGGTTACGTTTCCAATCTATCTTACGAGGGGTTTTTTCCGCAGAATCTTGTTTCAATACTTTCTGTTGAATTTCAACACTACGTCCATAAAGATATTGCTCTCATTCACACTGTTACTTTTTGGTTTGATCTGGGGAATCTATCACCGGGCACAATCCATCAACACAGGCGTACTAGCGGCAGCAGAGACGGGGTTAATCACTTTCATTCCGATAACATTTGGGTTGCTTTTATTGCTGATAGTATTAATTGATGATATGCGCAGTGTACCAAAACGATAGATTTACTTCTCTGGATTACGCAGCACCTGACCCTGACCGAGTTCAACACTGCGCTCATAAGCTGCCCAGATGGCACGCGCAATCGCAGTGCGGAACCCCGCCTTCTCAAGGTAATAGAGCGCCGCCGCGCTGGTGCCGCCCGGTGAGGTGACGTCATTTCTCATCTTGGCTGGATGCTCTTTCATTGCTTCGTAATAATTCACCGAACCGCGCAGCGTCTGCGCGACGAGTTTTTCTGAGATGTCACGTGAGAATCCAAGATGAACACCCGCATCAATCATCGCTTCCATGAAGAGAAATACATAGGCCGGGCCTGAACCAGAAAGCGCCGTTGCCATGTCGAGGAAGTGCTCTTCAGTCACGTGCACTTCTTCGCCAAAAGCGAGAAGAATATTCTTCGCTAGCTCCATCTGATGTTCGCTGACTTCGTCGGTCGCAGTCCACACTGTGATGCCCTGTCCAATCTGGGCGGGGGTGTTGGGCATAGTACGGATGATGCAGCCATGATTGAGACCCTCAGACAGCGCAGCCAGAGGCACCCCAGCCACAATTGAAATGACGAGGGTCTTCTTCGGCAGGCGGTTGACAAGGTCGCTCAGAACATATTTTAGATGCTGGGGTTTGATACACAAAATGACTACATCCGCGCCCTCAGTCGCTTTAAAATTGTCAGTAAACGTGCTCACACCATAGGTTTCATGCAGTTCCTGTAATCGATCTTGATGCTTGTCCGCGGTGCGCACATTTTCTGGGGTTGTCAATCCTTCTCGCACGATGCCGGCCAGAATGGCACTGCCCATATTCCCTGCACCAATAATTGTAATCACATAACCCTTATCGTTCATCGTCTTCTCCAAACATTTAAAAACCGGTATTGTACCCGATTATACAATACTTTAAAGGAGGGAGAGGAAAAGAAAAATATTATTGATTCGATAAACTCAGGCTGATATATAAATCGGTACCCAGTGCTTCTGCGTATCGTCGCAAAGTTGATAGTCGAACATCATCAGCATGATTCTCTATTCGGGAAATGGCAGATTTTTTAGTGTGTAATCGTTTCGCGACTTCTTCCTGTGTAAGACCGCTTGCTTCTCGTGCCTGACGGAGAATGATACCAATTTTAAAATCTGAATACCC
This sequence comes from uncultured Anaerolineaceae bacterium, assembly GCA_964595925.1. GTDB lineage: Bacteria > Chloroflexota > Anaerolineae > Anaerolineales > Anaerolineaceae > SpSt-1165. Next base: position 7,718 of record CAZQSG010000020.1, read on the forward strand.
TTCTTCAAAATTAATCGCAAATTCCTGGTCTTTTTTTGATCGGTTTTCGACATATTGCTGTAAATCACTCATTTTATTTTCTCCTCTTGATCCTCAGATATGCCGCAATCAATTTCCGGCTGCCGGTTCGTTTTTCAGCAATCGGAGGAAGCTCATCGACCGATATTATTTTTACTTTGCCCTCTTCACTCGATTTCAAGCTGCCGCCAATCGCTCTGGCTTGAAACAAAAAAGACACCATAGGCCCCGGGTAACCTGCTTTTCTTCTAAAAAACCACCCCATGCATTGAATAATTTCAATCTCAAGTCCGGTTTCTTCGAGTGCTTCTCGAACCGCGCCCTCCTCAGGAGATTCTCCATATTCAACATGCCCGCCCGGAAAAGCAATCCTGTCGTTCGGTTTGCCAGGTGGACAAATGATAACAATACCATCCTCTGTTTCAATCAAGACATTCACCCCAGTTGCGTTGGTCGGATAATGCACCCAACCACAATTGGGACATAACACCCGCTCAATGCCATCATCATCAATGATCCCTGTGGTGAGTGCTGTCTGACACATCGGGCAATATTGGAATCGCAGTCGTGGGAGATAATTATCTGAATATTCGGGCATTCACTCCTACTTTCATTCAGGTTTTTTTGAAGCACCAACCAGCACTTCATTCCCTGATATCCATTATACTCATCACTCTAATAAATATCACTTCTGAAAATTGGTTCAGAGAGTATCACTCATTTGATTCTTCCCTCATCCTCCATTAAAATAAAGGATAGAATTCACCATGTAAGGAGAAAACAATGGCAATTAACACCCCAAAACACTTGAATAACATGACCATTTACCAGGTCTATGTTCGCAACCACGGCCCCAACGGTACTTTCAAAGATGTGCAGAACGACCTCGACCGCATTCAATCGATGAATGTGGATGTTGTTTACTTGATGCCCATCCATCCTATCGGTCAACAGAACAAAAAAGGCGCTCTCGGCTGCCCCTATTCCATCAAGGACTACCGCGCTATCAATGCGGAGTATGGCACCGAACAAGACTTCCGCGAGCTGGTGGATGCCATTCACGTGCGAGGTATGAAAGTGATGATTGATGTCGTTTTCAATCACACAGCATATGATGCCCGTTATATCGAAGAGCATCCCGATTGGTATCATCGCGATGAAAATGGAAAACCATACACCAGCACCCCCGCCTGGGATGATGTAATTGATCTGAAACACCCCAACCAAGAACTTTGGAACTACCTGGTCGGTTCTCTCACAAAATGGGTGGGGTTTGGCGTTGATGGCTTCCGCTGCGACGTTGCCTCGCTCCTGCCGATTGAATTCTGGGAGCGTGCCCGCAAAGCCTGTGCGATGGTGAACCGGAATACCATGTGGCTGGCAGAATCCGTCCATCTTAATTTTGTGCGCCAGCGCCGCAACAAAGGTTTATCAACAGAGTCGGACAGCGCATTGTATAACGCTTTTGATATGGGCTACGACTACGATATCTGGACAGTATGGCAGGCGGCTGTAGTGAGTGAAATGCCTGTGGAACGTTATATCGAGATGTTGCACTTGCAGGACAGCATCTATCCTGAGAATTTTATCAAGATGCGCTGCGTCGAAAATCACGACCAGCCCCGTATTCAGAAGCTGGCCGGAACGCCCGAAAAAGCCCTCGCATGGACAGCTTTTTCTGCTTTTAACAAGGGGCCATTCTTTATTTATGCCGGACAAGAATCCGCCGCAATGCATACCCCCTCTTTGTTTGGCATCGATAAAATCGATTGGAAGAATTATGAGTTGCAGGAAACGATTGCCAAACTGGCCGCGCTCAAAAAAGACTCTGCGCTGGTGAATGGAAAGCTGTGTTTTACTGCCGCGGAACCGACTCTCCAGGCAGTTTGGATGAATGGCGATGAAAGTCTGGTAGGGATTTTCAACGTGAATTCAGCTTCGGGCAAGACCAAAGTCTTTGTCGCAGATGATGAATATGAAGACCTGCTTACTGGTGAATCTATTGCCGTGAGCAATGGCGAATGTAAACTGCCAGAAAGCGCCTTCATCTTCCGATGTGCCCTCTCCGAATCACCGAAAGAATTGCAGACACCCCTGATGAACTTCTGGGCGGAATGACAACCTCTCTTCCAACATAGTTCAGGCACCTGTCATGTTGAGTCCTATGTGTTTTCCTGTTTTTTTCATTTAGAAATACTTTTGCTTGTTTAACTACAGAGACTCTTCGGCTTCGCCCAGGATGACAACC
>CAZQSG010000020.1:10083-29278 GCA_964595925.1 uncultured Anaerolineaceae bacterium
ACAGAGACTCTTCGGCTTCGCCCAGGATGACAACCATTTTGTGTTCAATGATAAAATACACAAATAACCTACACGAGGAGAGACCAACAATGAAGATCATTGTCGCTATCAAACAGGTACCTGAAACCAGCAAGGTTAAAATGGATCCAGAAACCGGAACGATGATTCGCGCTGGACTCGAAGCGATTATCAATCCTTTAGACCTTTATGCTATCGAAACCGCCCTGCGTCTCAAAGAATCGTATGGCGCACAGGTAACCGTGATCACCATGGGGCCCCAAAAAGCAGACAAAGCCCTTCGCGAAGCGGTGGCAATGGGCTGTGATGATGCGCTCCTCATCAGCGGACGCCAGTTTGGCGGTGCAGATACCTGGGCAACCTCCTATACGCTGGCACAGGCTATCCGAAAATTGGGCCCATTTGATCTGATCCTGTGTGGTGAACGTGCCACGGATGGCGACACCGGGCAGGTTGGCCCCGGGTTAGCAGCGCATCTTGATCTCAATCTTGCCACCTATGTCAGCAAGCTGTCGTTGATGGAAGAAAACAAATTGCGTGTTGAACGTCTGGTTGAAGAAGGACGTCAGGTGCTGGCAATACCCTGTCCAGCTTTGTTGACAGTCATTAAAGAGATTGCTTCGCCGCGTTTGCCCACCCTGCGTGGGATGAAACGAGCCAAAGCACTGCAAATTCCTACATGGGGAGCGGATGAGATTGATACGGATCCAGGAAAAATTGGTCTTAAAGGGTCTCCAACGCGTGTCGTAAAAATTACCAGTCCAAAAGTGACCCGTGAAACTGAATTGATCACTGCACGCAGTGCAGATGAATTGCAGACTGTCAAAGTCCGATTTCGCCGTTTTGTTGATGAAATCGGCATTGAATGCGGTCATTCACAACAAGGAGAGGTCTGATGAAATACCATAACATCTGGACCCTCTCTGAAATTTCAAACGGTGTCCTCAATCCCGTCTCTTTTGAGCTATTGGCATGGGGGCGTTCGCTGGCAGATGATCTTGAGCGTTCGCTTTGTGCTGTCGTTCTCGGAAGCCATCTCAAAAACGAGCAGTTACAGTCATTAGTACAACATGGTGCTGATCAGGTGATTGTGGTTGACCATCCAGCGTTGGCGGATTTCCTTGTACGGCCCCATGTCAATACACTGAAAGCACTTGTGAACGAATTTGAACCAGCCATCTTTCTCGCAGCAGCCACCACCACCGGTCGTACATTGATGCCCTATCTCTCGATCCTCGTCGAAGCAGGCCTCACAGCTGACTGCACAGGACTAAAGATTGACCCTGAAACGAAGCTCCTCCTGCAAACACGTCCCGCCATTGGCGGCAATATTCTGGCAACCATTAAGACCCCCACGGCCCGTCCGCAAATGGCGACCGTGCGCCCAAAATCAAAGAAACCGCTGGAACCCAATCCCAATCGACAGGGAAATATCCTACGGATAGATGTGTCAGAAAGCAATTTTGAAACCAATGTTGAAGAATTAGAATGGATTCCGAACGGAATCGGCAGCACCAGTATTGAAGAAGCCGAGGTGGTTGTTGCTGGCGGACGGGGTGTAAAATCCGCAGATAATTTTTCCTTGCTGCAGCAATTGGCCGATTTGCTGGGCGGCACAGTCGGCTCCTCTCGTGTGCCAGTCGATTTTGGCTGGCAGCCTTACCCGCGCCAGATTGGATTGAGCGGCAAGACCATCTCACCCCGCCTTTATATTGCATGCGGCATCAGCGGATCGATTCAACATCTGGCGGGTATTCAGACTGCCGAGAAAATCATCGTCATCAACAAAGACCCCGACGCACAAATTTTTCAAGTCGCCGATCTTGGAATTGTGGGGGATTTATTTGAGATTTTACCGGTCCTTATTGAAGTTTTGCAGGAAAACCAATAATAGAACCTGTTTTATCAATCACTAATAAAAGGAGTTAACAATGAGCACATTATTCAATAAACTGGGCATCCAAACCTACTGTTTTCGTGTTTACCAGACACAGGAGGAACTGATTGACGCCCTGAAAGAGTGCGGTATCCGCCGTATGGAACTCTGGCCCGGACATTACAATCCTGCTGAACGGAATGATCATAAGCAATTCTTGCTGCGTCTCGCCAATGAAGGCATTCAGATTTCGACATTCGGCGTAGTTGGCTTTTCAGACGAAACCGTAGCACGCAAGACGTTCGAGTTTGCCTGTGAAGCTGGCTTCAACAGTATCAACGCCGATTTCAAGGAAGATCAGATTGAATTGGTAGAGAAATTATGCGAAGAATATGATAAAAAAGTAACTATCCATAATCACGGCCGCAAGCATATCTGGGGCCCGGTGTACGCGTTGGAACACCTTTTTAAAGTCACCAGCGCCAATATTGGACTCTGCCTTGATACCGCCTGGATGCTTGATAGCGGCGGTGATCCGCTGGTGGTTGCCCAACAATTCCGCGAACGCTTATACGGCGTGCATCTCAAGGACTTCGTCTTTGACCGTGCAGGTAAACCCGAAGATGTCATCATCGGCACCGGCAACCTTGATCTGACTGGTTTGCTGGCTTATCTGGACAAGACCAATTTTGACGGCACCCTCACGCTGGAATATGAAGGAGACTACAATGACCCCATTCCCGCTACCAAAAAATGTGTTGCCGCAGTACAGGACGTGTGCGCGAAGTTGTAAAAAAAGATCACAATCTGCTTCCAACAAGACCACATACTATACGTGTGGTCTTGTTTATTAAGGGCTTACCAAAACTGCCGCGATCACAATCAATAATCCACCTTTCTTTACTGATTATGCCTTTTATTACAATTTGTTATAAAATTTTCTTGAGTTAATAAGATTGGCCCAGGCAAAGAGAGTATATCGATGCTGCCAAAGAATAACACAATTGAACGCATCAGGGTGATTGTATAAGAGGAAGAAACGCTTCGTATGACAGAATTCAGTGCATTGAAGCAGTCTGGCACAGGAATTGCATCCCTCTATTCTCTATTCCATTTATTTAGATTGACTTTAAAATTGTGTTAGCTTGACCTTCATATAGGAGTGTGCTACGAGAATCGTAAGCAGGCATTCACGATAATGATCAAGACTCAACACGCTGAACAAGGAGAAGCAAGATGAAAAAGAAAATCAGTGTACTCATAATCTTACTGGTCGGTGCCTTCCTTTTCGGTGCGTGTGAACGCTCCGCGTCGAAGGTAATTGTGCCAACCCCTACTCTTAACGTACCTCTTCCAACTCAGAGTACTGTCATTTTGGCAGAAGATCTGAACGCGAAAGCTACTGAACAGGCTGCAGAAGAAGCCGCCGCATTGGAAGAAGAGGAAGCAGAAACAGAAGAAGTGGAAGTTATCGAAGAGCAAGCAGCTGAAGAAGAAGCCACTGAAGTTCTTGAGCCTGAAGTTCCTGAGATTGAACGTCCCGAATCTTATACTCTTGTAAAGGGAGAATGGCCGATTTGTATAGCGCGCCGCTTTGACCTCGATATCAGTGCTTTCTTCGCCAAGAATGGCCTTTCAATGGACTCTCGTCCTGCTGTTGGAACAGTTCTTCAGATTCCTGCTGATGGAACATGGGCCGCAAACTACGGCGACCGTTCATATCACAGCCACCCCGATAACTATGTTGTCAAAGCTGGCGACACCCTTAATACCATTGCCTGTTATTATGGTGATGTCTCACCCGAGCAAATTGCAGTAAATAACGGTTTAGAAACACCATACGTTATTACTGCAGGGCAAGAATTACAAATTCCCTGATAGATAAATCCTTGCCACCTCTAAGAATAAGGCTTTGCGCTTCTACGCAAAGTCTTATTCAGTTTAAAAACCAGGTTGTTTCTAATCCTTCAGTAGCCGGAAGGCGGAAAGAATCTGCCGATGATGAGTAATATTCTCTAAGAAGGTCTGTCGATACGGTGAGTCTTCTGGAATCAAATCATGCTTGCGCATCATTTCTTCGTAAGCCCGCCGGATAAAAGGCAGCGCCTCTGCCCGCCGGCCATTAGCAATCAAAGCCTGTCCCATGCGGTATACGATCCATTCACCCGTGATCTCTGCGGCATTGGTGTAACCGAATTTATCATAAATCGAAACAGCCAGTTCAGATTTGGTCAGGCTTTGCTGAAGATGACCCTTGCGCTTTTCCATGGTTTCGTCTGTTAGATCACGCATTGAGCCAAGAGTCACGGCAATTTTCCGGTGTACCGAACTGGCATGTGACGCTGCTGCCATTCGATACTGCTGAGAGATATTTTGCTCAACACCAATTTTGTCAATTTCTTCAGCCAGCTGTAAAGCTATGTTCAGATGTTCAAGGTCATCCTCTTCATTATTGATCATGATCTGAACCAGCATATACCCGACTCTCGCCAGCTCAAAGACGTATTCGTCACTTAGTGGTTTGGCTTTGTCCAGGTTTTCCTGTGCAGCAGATAGGTTGCCCAATTCAAAATAACATTGCGCAATTCGAAGCAGCACAAATATACGGTTGGGGGCCTTCTTCAACAATGCTTCGCTTTCATGCAGCATCTTCAGGCCGCCCTCCAGATCACCGAGATAATTTGCCCGGATCATCCCATAATACATCAGAGAATTACCTTCAGCCATCCGGCTGCCGATCTTACGGCTTAACTCCAGTCGTTTCGCCTCATATTCCATCATCCAGCGATAATAATCACCCGTCCGTTCATAACTGGGGCCAATTACACTCAAAGCGCTCATTTGTGAATAGGGGTCATTGACTCTGTCAGATAACTCCAAGGCCTGATCGATAAATTTCTCTCCCTCCGCCATCTGATCACGGCCGATGAGGTAATAACCGTAATTAAGGAGAACATTAAACTGCATATCAAGATCATCCAACTCCTTCGCAATCTCAAGCGCCTGCATGGCAGGCTCATAGACATTCTCATCACGTGCGTTAGCACGCAGGAAAGTGATCTTCGAAAGCAGTTCCATTTCGCGCCGCCGATCCTGAATGGAACGTGCCAGATAGAGAGCCTCCTCGCACATGCCACACATCCGATTCGATTCTTCAACAGTAAAAAAGGCATACGCTGATGGATAGGCATATATCAAAATCGCATCAATCCGCAAAACCGGGTCATTCGCAAGCTCACGTTCCGTGAGTTGTATGATGCGTTCAGCATCTCGTTGGGAGCCGCGTATATCGGCATTCATCATGCGAAGCCAGCGTCTGCTGGAAAGAACTTTGAACTGAATCTTAAATAGTCTCCGCCGCTCTCCTTCTTCATCGGTTTCTTTCAGCAATGCTTCAGTCAATTGATAGGCCAGATTAAGGTGATAGATAGCTTCATCGTTGGCATGGATTTTCTCCGCACACTCAGCTGCCAGGATATGGAAATGCATTTCTTTTTCAGGCTTTCCTGCCAGATTGAAGTGATGTGCCAGATAACCATAGATCTGCGAAAGATAAGAGGTGTCTTCAACATGTTCTTCCACCCAGCTCTCAATCAGCTCAGCACAGCGCAGGTGATAGGCTGAACGCTGCGGTTTAAGCAAGCTTGCATATGCTGCATCGCGCATCAAGGTCGAATTAAAGGTATAGACAATTCCAAGGATCCCCTCGTGCCCGCCTTCCGTGATCAACTGATTGCGTTGGAGACTGGTGAGGTGTTTTTGTAAATCTTCAGGCTCCATCTCTAAGACCTGTCCAAGCAGAAGGTCCCAGAACTGGTTGCCGATCACAGATGCAACCTGTAAAACATGGCGGTCTTCAACAGACAGGGAAGCAATAAATTCTTGCAATATACCCTGTAAACTATCAGGTAATTCAGCCACCGCATCCAGATCAGTAATTGACCAGATATTCGTCTCGGAATCCAAAACCAAGACATCACGGTCAATCATCGAACGAATAATCTCACGTATAAAGAATGGATTGCCTTCACTGCGCTCAAAGATTATTTTCCGCTCATTCTCTGTCAAAGAATCCTCATTCAGTACCTGATCTATAAGCTGATCTGCTTCAGAAGGCTCAAGAGGAGGAACCTCAATCCAGACCAGACGATGTGGATATTCCGTCCCAAGGTAATGCCGAAACAGCCATGCTGGCGAGGTACGGACAGGACGCATGGTGATCAAAAACATAATGCTATGACTTTCGACAAGAGGGAGACAGTGTTTGAGCAGTTCAAGTGAACTTGTATCTATCCAATGAATGTTAGAAATGTTTAAAACCAACGGCTTCTCCTCCGAAAGCGCTCTCGCCCATTCACAAACCGCATCGAAGAAGTTGTTTTGATAGGTTTGTGCATCCATTGCTTCTAATTTTGCCTCAACAGCAGGATCAATCGGTAAATTTAAAAATAACTGGAGATAAGGAGCATGACGATCTTTCTCCTCCCCCCACAAGGCCAGAGCCTCTCGCTCAAAGAAAATATTTAACTCCTCATGGGTCTGCTTCACACTAAAATGCAACCAGTTACTGATCAAATCAAACCAGACAGAATAGGGCCAGGATTGGCCATAGGACCGGCAATCCCCAACAAACCAACCCATGGGCCTCGAAAAAGAAGACTCTTCTCCTGGTTCATTCGATGCCTGGAGTATCCAATTCCGTTTTACTTCCTGGCGGACATGTTCCACCAAAAAACTCTTACCCATACCCTTTTCACCATTTACCAGAACAATCGAACCATTCCCCTTTGGCAAATTCTCTATCGCTGTTCTTAACCGTTTAACTTGCTCTTTTCGCCCAATCCATTGCTGTGCTTGAGAATAACGCCGTTTGGTTTTTATGGGTCGTAACGGACGATAAACACGCACAGGTTCAGAGATACCTTTTACAGTGATCTCTCCCAGGTCCTGATACTCAAATCGGGTTTCAGTTTGTTGATAGGTAAACTGGCTGACAAGAACTGTACCGGGCTCCGCAGAGCTTTCCATACGTGCTGCCAGGGCAACAGCCCCCCCCATGGCAGTATTTTCGAAATACTGTTCATTCCCGATGCGGGTAACAATTACTTCACCAGAATTTACACCCACACGTAATTTTAAATCAATATCAGGAAATTGTTTTTGTACTTTATGAGCAAATTGCTTGAAAGAACGCTGAATGAAAAGCGCTGCCAGTACAGCTCGTTCCGGGTCATCTGCATGCACAGAACTTGCACCAAAAAAAGCTAACACGCCATCTCCACGATATTGATCGATTTCACCTCCCATGCGGTAGATTTCTGCTTCAAGCACCTGAAAGATACGATTCATAATATCCACCCAGTCTTCGGTGCCGATCTGTTCCATCAATTCTGTGGATCCCCGCACATCTGCAAGCAGAATAGAGGCCACATGGCGCTCACCCATTAATTCACGCGTGCCTAACCGTTCCACTTGCCTTGCATCTGGAACGGGCGTAAGCGCGGATTCAATGTTAATCGGCACAACTGGCGGTGAAGCAGAATCGTTGGTTTCAAGCAGCGTACCTGAACCCAATGCAGATTCCATCAGCGCATGGCCGCACATTCCACAGTATTTTGCAATCGGGACGTTAGCATACTGACAGTTTGGACAAACTTTCGCTACGCTGGTGCCACACATAATACAGTAGCGCAGCTTATCTTCATTCGCGTAATTACAATTGGGACAAAGGATGGTTCCCATGATTTTTTTTATTCCTTTCCAGTCTATTATATCGGAGTTTGGGGTCAATTCCAAAGATACCGCATTACTATTTTACAGGTGAGTATCTCAGACACACAATTCCCTTGGCAACTGTATTATTCTTCTTTAGTAGATATTTATTGATGATAGAATCAGCTATGGTAGAACAGGTACACGTAAAATATTTGTTAAATGAGGAATACTATGCCACAATTTACAATACTGAACCGGAAAACTCACTATAAAGGGAAGGCTTTCGATGTTGAGAAAGTGAATTTTGAGATGCCAAACGGTAAAACCCCCAGCTATGACCTGGTAGTGCATCCCGGTGCGGCAGTGGTGCTGCCGATTGACTCCGAAGGAAATATTCTTTTCGTCAGACAATGGCGCTTAGGGGCCGAAGCCAACCTGCTTGAACTTCCTGCGGGCACACTAGAAGTCGGAGAGCCGCCTATCAAATGCGCCAGGCGTGAAATCCGCGAAGAAATCGGGTTGGCAGCTGGCGAGTTGAAATTGATCGGTGAATTCTACCTCACACCCGGCTACTCGAATGAATATCTCTACATCTTCCTTGCTCGCGAGTTGACCCCCGCACCGTTGGCGCAGGACGATGACGAACTGATTGAAGTCATCAAGATACCGATTGAAGAAGCTTATCAGATGGCGGCAGCCGGGCAGATCAAGGACGGGAAGACCCTGGCATCCCTCTTCCTCGCCACCGCCGGTCTGGTTGATGATGAAGAATAGAACACATTACTTCGAACACAATGTTATCCCCGCCTACGCCTGTTCTATGCATTAAGCAACCAATCTTCCGAAAAGCTCACATATTGGATGTGCGTTCGCTGATGAGTATAAACGAGGTGCATTCTCTTATCAGGGGTCTGCCATAAGCAGGGGTATGAAAATTCACCCTCATCTGACTCAATCACCCGGCTATGTGTCCAGTTCTTTCCATCCGACGACAGCGAGATTGTGAGTGGGTTTCTCCCTGTGCTGCTGGGGTTGTTTGCCAGAACCAAGCGACCCTTGCCAGTCTGCCATACATCAAACCCGCTGTTTGGGTTTTTCTGATTGGTTTCCACAGGCTTTGACCAGCTCCAGCCCTTATCAGTTGATTCCGTCTGCCACAGGAAACCACCCTTACCGCCCGGACGCAGAAGGGCGCCAAGATTACCTTCCACCGTTTGATACAGACAGGGATGAATGTTGCCATTGGCTGTTGTAATTCGTTCGGAGAACTGCCAGCTCTGCCCATTATCCTCTGAAATCATCATCATTGATTGCCATCTCACTTCATCATATACGGGCACAATGATCCGTCCACCAATTACTTGCGGGCGGCTGCGGAACATCAACCCGGGTTGATCAAAAAGCATCTCCGCAGTGCCCCAGCTTTGCCCGTCATCACTCGAATGCTGCACATAAGGAAGCGCATCACGCCAGTGGCTGCCAAAGACGACATCATAAAAAAGCCATAACTCACCGTTGGGATGATGTAAAAATACAGGCTGCCCTAATGAATGACCTTCCCATTCTGCTAAAATGGCGGGTTCAGTCCAACGGGTGTCGTCGGCTGCCTTTCTTGCACCGAGAATAACCACGTCCTGTGCCATCTCCCGGGTGCCTGCAAACCAGGCACAAAAAAGGCTGCCATCCGCCCAACCTGTCATAGTGGCGCAGTGTGCGCTTGGGAAACGTTCAGACGCTGCATATATTGGGGTAGAATTGCCCTTTTCCATCGATAATCTCACTTTTTTTTAGGTATCGTTTCAACCAGTATAATGCAGCCACTGATATTGCATACCGTGATTTCGAAGATGAAACTCTCTCCCAACTTGGAGAGAGGTATAAATTCTATCATTTAGTGAAATTAGAAAACACCGTCTGAGTTCGTCCCCTTTGTCATATTGAGCGAGAGAATCAGCCAAAGGTTGATTTGCGAGTCGAAGGATGACAGACGTTTCTCTCCCCATGTCGGGGAGAGAGGGCCTGACGTAGTCAGGTTAGAGAGGGGTGTATTTAAAAAGCATCGTTTCAGTGATTGATTCAGCAAAACTGATTATACATACGAGCCTCACTTTGTATGACAGTCCCCCTGAGAGTTAATTTGTTTTGCCCCTCACTCCAAATCCACCAGACCATGCCGCAGGGCAATGATTGCTGCATGGGTGCGGTCGCTGACTTCTAATTTGGTAAGAATGCTGGAAACATAATTCCGCACGGTGCCTTCAGAAAGATAGAGCTTCTCTGCGATCGCGCGGTTATTCATCCCGCGTGCCAGCAGCTTCAAAATTTCCATCTCACGGTCTGAAAGATTTTCAGCAAAGCGGCTGGCGATAGGATTAATATTCTGCACCACATGATCAAACAACCTGCCTGCCACCTTGGGGTCTACTGTGGTCTGACCTTCCATTGTCAGGTGAATGGCTTTTACAAGATCTTCTTTGGGAACATCCTTCAACAGATACCCGGAAGCCCCTGCGCGTACCGCATCAAACACCCATTCATCAGCATCATAAGTTGTCAAGACCAGAACTTTAATTTCGGGGAATTTTTCCCGAATAAGCCGCGTTGCCTGAATGCCATTCATCACTGGCATTTTCAAATCCATCAAAACCAGATCAGGATGATACTGTTCAACCAGATAAAGGGCTTCCTGGCCATCTGCGGCCGTTGCTGTAATTTCGATATCGGTTTCTATAGATAGAATTGCCTCCATGCCAACTCGAATTACATCCTGGTCATCCACAATGATCACGCGAATCATTCTCGTTCTTCCTTGAGGGTGATCAATAGTTGTGCTCCCTTTCCCGGAGATGCAATTAACGAGAAGGTGCCATCCAATAGGTTCACCCGTTCACGTATCCCGCGTAAACCAAAATGTTCAGATTCGACATCCTTTACGGGGTCAAAACCAATGCCGTCATCCTGAATTGTTAAATGGATTTCGCTGCACTCTTCTAATTCTTCCACTCCAAGATGCAATAGAACCTTTTTTGCGCCAGCATGATGGTCAATATTGTTGAAGGCCTCCTGCACGGTGCGGTAAATGCAATGCTGAAGCACTGCAGAGGTTGAATCAAACTGTTCCGGCAATTGCATATCTATCACAACCCCGGTTTTCGTTTCCAGATCAGTACAAAGATGATTCAGAGCCAGCAGCAGCCCTAAATCTTCGAGGGGTTCAGCACGTAAATCTTTAAGGGCGCGGCGTGTCTCAGTCAACCCGCTGCGGGTATCGCTGAGAGCCTGCCCCAACATAGAATGGGCGTCCTCTGGAGAGTTTTCCCAGAGAGCGCGTACAGCCTCTAACTGCACTGAGACACCGCTTAAGGTATGCGCCAGTGTATCATGTAACTCGCGCGCCAGACGGTTTCGCTCTCGGCTGGTTGAGAGTTGTTCAAGGGTGCTGGCATAATGTGAAAGCTGCTGGTTGGCAGCCTTAAGATCATAGCGCTGCTTGCGCTGCGCACTCATCAGACGGGAAATGATACCTCCAATCAGAAGGAAATTTACCGAACGGAAAAATATCAGCCCGAGAGAATACAATCCCTGGGTAGCATCAGCATAAAATAAAAAGATGCTGGCTTCTAAGGTCGCTGAAATCAAAAGAAAAACAATCGTTCCGGGAAGGCCATACTGCCAGGCAGTGATCATCATTGGGATAAAGAGCACGACAAAGCTGGAAGAGAAGTAGGTTCTCACCCATTCAAACATATCTACCGGTAGTTCAATTTGTAATATCGTCCAATATTGAAGGGCATTCATAAAAAGAAAAAATATAATCCCTGTTGCCAGAAATTTCTTTCCTAATAATTTTTGAAACCTCGGATAAAAAAGAAGGAAATCTAATAGAAGCAATACGATAAGATTGATATAAAACAGCGGTTTCGAAAAGACATCATGGTTGCCAGCCATCATAATGATGTTAAAAAGGAAAAAAACATTCACCACGAGCACATACGTACGAAAGAGTCGTAAAAGACCGGGTTCAATTGTGTCAGCTTTCATATATTCCAGACGCGATTTCATGACATCATCATAGCACAGCGAGCATAAAAGCTGCATAGAAAACAATCATAGTCCATATGACAGGTGTCATATCCACATATTACCCACCGCACTTTACGCTGGCCTGCAACAGGGATAAAGTAAAGCTGATCGAATTTATAGAAACCTGTCGAAAAATCTTGCGTATATAAAAGAGCAAGCTAATAAAGAATTAACCATCGTGTTGTATGATTCTATAGATGACAATGTTACAGGTAGATTATTCGACATTATCAATCATAAAAATATTATTCGTGGAAAAGGCGGAACAATGAAAAAATGGATAAAAACGACTATTGTACTTCTTGTGGTTGCTGCAGTAATTGCAGCAGTCATTTTTGGTCTCCCGGTATTACAGCAAAACAGGCAAGAAAAAGCAATTACCGCTGCGGCGGAGAAAGCGCTTGAAAATACTGTTTATGCCAGGGTAGATGATTTGACTTCGACAGTCGGCGCAACAGGCGCTGTCCGTGCCGAGCAAACTGCCACGATCTTCTGGCAAACCAGCGGCGTGGTTGAAAGCTTGTTCGTAGAAGTCGGTGATCTGGTAAGTGATGGCGATAAACTGGCGGAACTTTCGAAAACATCTCTCTCACAGGCAATCATCAACGCACAAAGTGAGCTGGCGAATGCTGAAAAAGCACTTGATGATCTCATGTCATCTGATTCGGCGGCAGCCGCTGCCCAACTGGAATTGGTGCAGGCACAGCAGGCCTATGATGATGCCGTAGATGACCGCTCAAGCAAGCAATACCAGCGTGTCACCAATTTGACATTAGATGAACTGCGCGCCGAATGGCTGCTGGCACAGAATGCAGTACAAGATGCTGAAGACTTGTATGAACATTATGAAGACCGCAACGAAGATGATCCAGTGCGATTGAGTGTGTTCTCGCAATTGACAGCAGCCCGTAAATCTGAAGAACGTGCTTTAGCAAATTATAATTATGCCCTTGGCGGGCCCGATACTCAGGAAATTAGCGAAGCCGATGCTTTCCTCGCAGTTGCTGAAGCGCGTCTGGCTGATGCGCAGCGAGAATGGGAACGCATTAAAGACGGCCCTGCCGCTGAAGATATTCTCTCTGCCCAGGCTCGCATTGACTCAGCAAAAGCAACGCTGAAAACTGCCTACGTCGAAGCAACCTTTAACGGTACGATCACAGATGTTTCCATCAAAGAAGGAGACTTTGTCAACGCTGGCACGCCTGCCTTCCGTATCGATAATCTCGAACATCTCTATGTTGACGCATATGTTCTGGAAGTCGATATCAACTCGGTTGAAGTTGGCCAATCTGTGGAGGTAGAATTTGACGCTAACCCGGGTCAAATTTATGAAGGCGTAGTGACCGAGGTTGGTTCTGTTGGTGAACCCAGCGGCTCTCAAGTGCAGTTCAAAGTGACAATCGAAGTGCTGAATGCAAACGGCAATGTAAAACCCGGCATGACGGCGAACGTAACGATTATTACTCAACGATTAGAATCTGTGCTGCTTGTTCCTAACCAGACATTGAAATTTGAAGAAGACGGAGTCTATGTCAGCATCGTCAAAGCCTTTAGCGTTGAAGATATCAAAATTGAAACAGGTGCTTCTGCCGGTTCATTCACCGAGGTTGTCTCTGGAGATCTGAAAGACGGCGATGAACTTCTTCTAAACTTACCTGACACCACTGATGGCGTCCGGGAAGTTATGGGGGAAGGTGGCCGTCCTGGCGGCATGTTCTTCGGAGGCGAGTAGGCATGGCAGAAACCGTTATTGATATCAAAGAGTTGACCAAAATTTACCAGATGGGTGATATAGAAGTGAAAGCCCTGGCTGGTGTCACGTTTCAGGTCAAAAAAGGAGAGCTATTGGCGATTATGGGACCTTCCGGTTCTGGAAAATCAACCATGATGAATATGCTGGGCTGTCTCGATATTCCCACATCAGGTGAATACATGCTGGATGGCGAAAGTGTTTCGGAACTGAATGATAACCAGTTGGCTGATATCCGAAACCGAAAAGTAGGGTTTGTTTTTCAACGCTTTATGCTGCTTTCGAATCTGACTGCGCGTGGCAATGTGGAACTTCCACTGCGTTATGCCGGTGTTCCAGCGAAACAACGCAAGCAGCGCGCAATAAGAGCTCTCGAATCTGTTGGCCTGGGTGATCGGATGCACCATCACCCCAATGAACTATCAGGCGGTGAGCAGCAGCGCGTGGCTCTGGCGCGTGCCATTGTCAATGAACCCGCCATTCTGATGGCCGACGAACCGACCGGCAACCTGGATTCAAAATCGGGTCGCGAGGTAATGAATCTCCTGCGGCGGATGAATAAAGAACAGGGAGCCACCGTCATTATTGTTACCCATGATGCGAGCATCGCCAACCAATGTGAACGAACCATCCACCTGTTTGATGGTTTGATTGAGCGCGAGGAGATACAGGCATGAACTTCTTCCATATCCTCCTTGAATCTTTTGACAGTCTTTGGGCAAACAAATCCCGTTCCTTATTAACCATTCTGGGTATCGTGATCGGTGTCGGTGCGGTGATCGCTTTGATGGCCCTTGGTAACGGCGTACAAGAAGAAATCGTTGGACAGATTTCCAGTGCGGGATCAAACCTGATATTCTTATTCTCTGGAAACCCTGGTAACGATGAAGAAGTACGAAACCCAGAACCGCTCACGGTCCAGGACGCAGAAGCACTGGCGACAGATGATTTCTTTACGAATATTCAATATGTAGCGCCTGTCTTGAGCAGTAATGGTGTAGCAACTTTTGAAGGTGAAACCACCAATGTTTCCATCGTGGGCTCCACCCCAAATTTACAACCGCTGCGTGAATATGAAGTGGAATACGGCACCTGGTTCACAGACCTTGAAGTTGAAAATACAGAATCAGTAGTTGTGATTGGGTCACAGGTGGCAGATGATTTATTTGAAACCCGAGAAGAAGCATTAGGGCAAACGATCCGAATTTCCAATCAAATATTCACCGTTATTGGTGTGATGGAAGAAATGGGGTATAGCGCTGCAGGTTCAGAAGATGACAGCGCTATTATGCCGATTACAACAGCACGCGCACGCCTTACCTCACGCCAGTACCATAATCAGGTAGATTTGATTTATGTCAAGAGCTTTACAACCGACGATATTCAACTGACTGAAAATTACATCACTTTTATCCTGCGCGACCAGCATGGTCTGACGGGTGATGACCTGGATGATTTCACCGTCTTCACCCAACAATCAATTCTGGATATAGCCACACAGATTACTGGGTTGTTGACCACCTTTTTGGGTGCCATCGCTGCAATTTCACTCATTGTCGGCGGGATCGGCATCATGAATATCATGCTTGTCAGCGTCACCGAACGTACTCGCGAGATTGGCTTACGCAAGGCACTGGGCGCCCGACAGCATGTCATTTTGACGCAATTCTTGAGTGAATCCGTTGTACTCAGTTTGATCGGAGGGATCATCGGCATCATTCTTGGATACCTTCTCTCAGCAATTCTGGGGAATCTGGTGGATGTCACTTCTGTGATTCAATTAGACGCCATCCTGTTAGCGACAGTGACATCTGCGCTGGTTGGCATTGTTTTCGGGGTCTACCCCGCTAGCCGCGCCGCAAAGCTACCCCCGGTGGAGGCTCTGCGTTACGAGTAATAAAATTTATCACACTATTTATCCGATTCCGAAATTCGAGCTATGCTCGTTCGGGATCGGATTTTTTTAATTTAATGTTCCATTCGTCGTCAGCAAAACATATATAGAGGTTGTTTCTGAAGGAAACCACGAATGCTCGTAGAGATGTAACTATTGCCCTGATTCATTATTCTTCAGCAGCATCCCTTCAGGAATTTTAGGATATAATCCAATATATAGAAGTACTAATCCCTTTTTGGACTCCTTTTCACTGATAGGAAAATTTCTATGTCTGAAGAAACCATTCGAATCCTGATTGTTGATGACCATGCCGTTGTGCGCAGAGGTCTTTCTGCAATTCTGGAAACCGAACCAGATCTGGAAGTTGTCGGCGAGGCAGAAAATGGCAATCAGGCAGTTTGGAAAACACGTTCCTTGCAGCCAGATGTGATCTTAATGGATCTTGTGATGCCAGAAAAAGATGGTATCGAAGCCATCAAGGAAATTAAAAAAGACGATGCCAAAGCAAACATCCTCGTCATCACAAGTTTTGCCGAAGACGAAAAGGTCTTTCCAGCCATCAAAGCGGGTGCGTTGGGCTATTTACTCAAAGATTCCTCACCTGATGACCTGATTCAGGCAATCCATGAAATCCACCAGGGAAAAGCTTCACTCCACCCCACTATCGCACGTAAACTGATTATGGAGATTAAAGAAGACGGACCAAAAACCCGGCCGTCTGAACAAGTACTCACCACACGTGAGGTAGAAGTTCTCACCTTAATCGCCCGTGGAATGTCAAATCAACAAATTGCAAACCAACTAACGGTGGGCGAAACCACGGTTCGCTTCCATGTATCCAATATTCTAAGTAAACTACATCTCGCCAACCGCACTCAAGCCGTGTTGTACGCATTAAAAGAAGGTATCGCCAAATTAGAAGACCTTTAATGAACTCTGGCAAAATTATCCACACTACGGTTTTCATCATTAACAGAGAAGGAAAGTTAAAAAGATTTAATTAACCTTTTTTATCTCTCCATTAATGGTATCCACTTTCAAATTTATTTCAATATCATCAGGAGAACCTTATGGCCATGACCCGTGAAGAAGTCCAAAATGCAATTAGTTCGCTGGATTATAAAGTTGATAATCTTCGCACTGCTTCAACACTCTCAGAGATGCGCAAAGAAACCAGTGCGCTTGAACAAGATATAGATGGTTTCGTTACCCGGTTAAAAAACATTCGAGATTATGGTTATGTGTTTGACCGTGAACTTGAGGGGCAGTTGGAAGATTTCGAGCAGACCTGGAAGGGGATGAAACATACTGTTGCGGCTGAGATCAGCCGCCGGGCGCGTGCATTAGAGGAAAATTTCAAACAGGTTGATGCCAATATGCGTAGAATGGCAAGCTACGCCAACCGCCCCAGTACCGCGGAAACTCAGATTACCCGTCTGGAAGACCGTATTGATGATCTGGAAGATAGTGTAGAAACCGCCCAGGACACCATCCGCAGCCGCTATCAACCGCTGAAAGATGATGTAAGCTCTGTTGAAACCCGCCTGACATATCTGGAATGGATGGTTGAAGAACTCAATCAGGCTAATTTCAACCTTTTGCAATCTGAATCCCTGGTAATGGCAGCCCGGGTGCGCTGGTATCATGACGGAAAAGAAGATAAAAAAGATCCAAAGGGCATTCTCTTCCTCAGTGATCAGCGTCTTATCCTCGAAGTTCACGAAAAAGAAGTTAAGAAAAAATTTCTCTTTGTTACCACAGAAAGTGAAACCACCCGCAAAGTGGCTTTCGAGTGTCCAGTAGACTATATCGAAAAGGCTGAATCTTTTCAGCAAGGATTTCTGAAAGGCAAGGACCACCTGCGGATTTTCTTCACTGCACAGGGACCGTATGACAAAACCCAGTTTCACCTCCTCAACTGTGACAATGATGAATTCTGCCAGACCATCCGCCGCATTCAATCTGGCGACTTCCTCAACAATCGAACCGAAGAAATTTCCGAAGAAGTATTGGAACGTGTGAAAAACGCACCCAGCGAGTGTCCCTCTTGTGGAGGGATCATCTCTCAAGAGATTCTACGTGGACAGGATAACCTCACCTGTGAGTATTGTGGTTATGTGATCCGTTTGTAATATAGAATTTATAGGTAAGCAAAAAAAATCATCCTTTCCATATCGAGTTTCGTTCACGCAATAGTACTGAGTCCAGATGATTTTTCTCATCTGGACTCAGTACTATTGATCCCCATAAGTTTTTATTCTTAGGGAAAACTGGTTCCTAAATTCTTCCCGTTCAATCTATAATTACTCATAGAAACAGGTATGAAACTTGCATATTATTCGTCATTGGGAGCATGAACCTATCATTGATCAAACCACATCCATAATCCTTTTTAAAAGATGGAGAAACCACCTCATGGGAAAAACATTCCATTCGTTTCTATCTACACCTGCAATGGATGAACCCGTTCACACAGACCAGGCCAAATTGTTCAACACGATCCTTATTTGCATGATAGGCTGTCTCGTGATAGCGTTAATGATCACCTTGATCCAGGGTGTATTCCGATCTACGCTCCTGTTAGTACTGCCTTTTTTGTTATTGATAGGTATCAAAATCCTTCTGAATGCTAAAAAATATCTACTCGCTGTGTATGGATTTTTCATTATCATAAGTGCGATGAGCCTCTTTTGTAGTACATTGCTGCCTGATTGGTCTATTCTGGCAATCTCTCTTCTATTCATTGGCATCTTGGCTTCTCTCTTATTAAATATCCGTGTCACCTTAATCATTTTTGCCGCTAACGCGGCCAGTCATCTGGCCCTCTCTCTTCCCTATTGGACAGAAAACAATCATGGGTTAGCCCCTTTTCTCTGGACTTCTTTTTCAGTATTATTAATAATTGTGATGATTAATTATTTTTTAAACCTGGCCCAGACCCGTCAAATGAATTTATTGGCACGAAATGAACAGTTTGAAACAGAAAACTGTCGTTTAAAAGAAGAGCTGGAGCAAGCACAGAATCAGGTGGTAAAAAATATTGAGGCAACCAAACTATTGGAATTGAAAATTAAAGATACCCTGAACGTTGATACCAGCCATCGTTATAATCCACAAACAGGAATTTTATTGGAAGAAGCAGTAAAAAATATTATATCAAACGAACTTTCTCGTACACAGCGTTATCAACATCCTTTAGCATTACTTTGTATACGGGTAGATCATTTTTATACCTTGATTCAACAATCTGGATTGACGCCAGGTAATTTGCTCTCCGTATTGGCCGATGCGTTGTCCAACTCCCTGCGGCGTGAAGATTTGATTGGACATTTTGGAGATGACGGCTTTCTGGTTATTTTGCCAGAAACCGGCCGCTACGCATCTTATGTGGTAGCAGAGCGTTTACGCCATTTTGTCGAAATGATGTCACTTTTTGATATAACAGATGCTGTACCATTGACCATCAGTATTGGACTGACTTCTTATCAGGATCAGTCGAAATTAACTGCTGAAGCATTCACAAAACAGGCCTCTGACGCCCTCGGTGAAGCTGAATTACACGGGGGAAATTGGACTATCAACTGGCACGATATGAGCCACACAGTTTAGCGAGTTCGCTTTCAATTTCATTTCAGTTTTTCATATGAAATATACACCTTCTCTGACTCGAAAAGTGTGTAATAATACAATAATTCCCCTCTGATAACATTTTTCCTAAAAACAACAAACGATTCCTCGTTCGTTGAGGATTTCATCCGTTGCAGGAGTGCAACCTGTTAACTGAAATCCTTAATTCTCCTTAGAACAAGACGCTATGGTTATTTCGACCAGATACGCGTCTTGTTCGTTTTACGAC
>CAZQSG010000021.1:0-17602 GCA_964595925.1 uncultured Anaerolineaceae bacterium
CTGTAAAGGCCCCCTTTTTTACAGGAGAGATTGTCAGCCCATCAGGATCAATGATGGAATGAATGGTCGTCATGCGCTTGCGTGTAGAATCAAAGGGGATTTCCTGGACACGAGGATAAGCGTCATCAGCATTCTCTCGGAGAGCTCCAGCTTTAGCAGCTGCAACTACCATGGCGCCTTCGGTGGGGTCACCAATAATGCGGTGGATGGTGTTGCCGTTATCATCCAAATCTGTGTCCATTAAGGAGTCGTTATTCAGTAGGCCTACCCACAAAGAGGTGGATAACGCAGCATAGTCATTGGGGTTGATGAGCTCTTCATTAACTCTGAATTCGCCATCGGGTTCATACCCTGAACCTGTGATTTCAAAGGCGGTACCATCGCCCCATATTTCAACTGTGGTCATCTGATTCTGGGTAAGTGTTCCTGTTTTATCTGAGCATATGATGGTCGCTGAACCAAGGGTTTCAACCGAGGCCAGCTTGCGGATCAGAGCATGTTTCTTGACCATCTCACCCATGCCAAGTGCAAGGGCGATGGTGACGACGGCGGGAAGGCCTTCAGGAACAGCAGCGATAGCCAGACCCACAGCAACCATGAAGAGTTCTGTGATTTCGCCAATGCCGCGTGTTGAAGTAAAGAGCTCTCCAAAACCGTTGTTCAAACCAAGGCGCACAAACCCGATTACAAATACAAGACCGACGATGACTAAACTGGCAATGCCTAATTGCTTGCCGAGTTTGTCAAGGTTTTTCTGTAGAGGAGTCTCTTCATCTTCAACGGAAGAAAGCATGTCCGCGATTTTACCTAATTCGGTGTTCATACCTGTACCAACTACAAGACCACGGCCACGACCATAGGTTACGGTGGTGCCCATGAAACAGCAGTTCGTACGATCACCGATGGTTGGTTCTCCTTCAATAATTCGTTCCGCTTCTTTGGTGATGTCGTGAGCTTCCCCTGTTAATGATGCTTCTTCAACGCGGAGGTTCATTGCGTCAATTAAGCGAAGATCTGCGGGAACAAAGTTACCAGCCTCAAGGAAGACAATGTCGCCTGGGACCAGTTCAGTAGCAGGGATGGTGACACGTTTACCATCACGCAACACCTGAGATTCTGGAGCGGCCATTTTCTTTAAAGCGGCCAGAGCCTGTGCTGCACGGCCTTCCTGTATGACACCGAGAACAGCATTCAAAATCACGATTGCCATGATGGCACCCGCTTCAATATATTCACCGAGAACAGCAGAAACAATGGCAGCTACGATCAACATAATGACGAGGAAGTCATTGAATTGCTCAAGCAGCATTTCAAAGAAGGTTGGGGGGCGTTTCTCAGTTAGCTGGTTGGGGCCATATTCCTCTAACCGGCGCGTTACTTCAATAGTACTTAAGCCATATTCACTCGAAGATTTTATTTTTTCCAATGCTTTTTCAGGACTCAAGTTATACCATTTGGTTTGGGATACTTCTGCCATATTATTAATTATCCTTTTCTATATCGATAAAATTTATTCCAGAATAAAATATATCACAGAAATCAAATCTCATACCATGAAGATAATCCTATAAAACCGGTACATTAAATCACTCCCTGGGAATGGATTACAAGGAGAAAAGGAGTGATTTAGTACTGTGATTTATGGAAACGAAAAAGGAACAGTATCTTGGAGAGGAAGTTTGAAATGCAGTCCAGGATTTGAATGGCGATCAGTTAGGTACCGTGTAATTTAAAGAACAAAACGGATATTGTGTCAAGAGCGATATCCGTTTTGTTTACTAAGGTTCATCTATTAATATTGATTCCAATGCACTCGGTTTTCTTCAAACTGTGTCCGGGCTTTTACCGATTCAGCAGGATGTCCGACATAAAGAACAGCCAGGGGGATCACTGATTTGGGGATATGGAACAGGGTTTGTAAAGTGGTTACCACATCTTCCTTTGGATGAGCGCCCAGCCAGACGGTGCCCAGATTCATCCCTGCTGCGGCAATGAGAATGTTTTCAACACTGGCACTCAAATCTTGCTGCCAGAAAGGACTACAGGCTGGAGAGCTGCCCAGAGCATCGTTATAAAGCACTACGAAAGCTGCCGGGGCGTTATATTTCCCGTATGCCATCACAGAACGAAGATCATCCATCATGGCAGAATTTGTAATAGCGATATATTCCCAGGGTTTGTTGTTGCAGGCAGAGGGAGCCGCCATGGCAGCTTTTAACAGATCAATCATGATTTCCTTAGAGACAGGTTCATCGGTGTATTGACGAACACTTCGCCGGCTGAAGATAATATCGAGAATTTGTTTTTCCATGAAATACTCCTTTTATTGGATCAAGTACGGTGCTTTTAAAGTGTACTTGATCTAGTTAATCAAATGGCTTTTGGATACCAAATATACGCATGACCCCATCCCAATCCCATGTATAGATGAGGGAACCATCATCATTAAACCGGATTTCCCTGTTTTTGCCAGTGAAGTAAGGCAGAGTGGCCAGTACCTGTCCACCTGAAATATTCCAGAGGATAGCGGTGCCATCATCGCTGACCGAGGCCAGCAGATCTCCTGCTGGTGAGAAGGCAACGCTTTTGACGCGAAAATTGTGATCAGAAAGGGTTGCAATCAAATTTCCCCACTCTTCCTCTTCTCCGTTGATGGACTGCCATAACCGGATGGTGTAATCGGAGGAGGCTGAAGCGAGCATTTCATCATCGGGAGAAAATTCAACATCAAAAATTACATCACCATGTCCTTCAAGAGCCGCCAATTCTTTCCCATCAGTTATCCGCCAGAGACGGATTACTGTGTCATCCCCGCCTGTGGCAAGGATGTTATTGTCTCCAGAAAAAGCAAGGGCCCTCACACTACCGCTACCATGTGTTAAGGTCATGAGGGAAGTGAGGGTATCATTATCCAAAATTTCCACTTCTCCATCTGCCCAACCCAGTGCAATATATTTCCCATCATCAGATGGTTCCAAACTGGTGATGTAGGAAGGATTTGAAATATCTTCGAAAATCATCTTCCCATCCTCGACGTCCCAAATTCTGTAACCATCGTAAGAAACTGTGATCAAAGATTCCCCGTCAGGAAGTAATAACCCAGAATAAATAGTGTTGCTGTGGGCTTCTTCAACAGATAGAATTTCTTCCAGGGTATCAGCATTATAAAGTGACAGGCTGCCTGTCGTTGGTTCACTGAGAATGTAAGGCTCGTTATTGATGAACCCGGTAGAAATGAGCAGGCCACGATCAATCTCTTTGACCAATTCGCGCTCTGGCATTTTCCACCAACTTAACACGGTGCCCCAGGTGCCACTGATAAGTGTGCTGCCGTCATTGGTATATTCAAACGATTTTACGGTGTAGTTGTGGGGCAGCGAGAGGGTCTGATAGCCCTGATAGGCGCCTTCTTCATCAAGGAATTCCCAAATTTCAATCGAGTTAGTATCACCGCCAATGGCAATCTGGCTCATATCAGGGGCAAATGCGACATCACGAACTTTATTATTGCCGGGAATGACGAAGGGCAAAGTCTCTGTATCGGTCATGTTGAATATGTAAGTTGAATAATCGCTGCTGCCAGAGGCCAGATATTTTCCGTCAGACGAGAAAGCCAATGAAGTGATAGAACCAAGCTGGGGATCGTAGATTTTCAGTGCTTCACCTGTGGTAATATCCCAGATGATGACTTGAGAATCACTGGAGCCTGAGGCCAGCAAGGTACTGTCGGGTGAGAAATCCAGATCATTAATGTGCCCGTAGTGTTCTGTGAAAGTGTACCGGTTTTGACCTGTTTCAAAGGTCCAAACCTTTACAAGATTATCATCACCACCGGAGGCCAAATTCAAGTTGTCTTTCGAGATCACAATGCTGAGTACGGGACCTTCATGAGCTTTGAACTCCTGTACTATGCTGCCATCAGCAAGGTTGAGAATCACAATCCGCCCATCCTGGAGACCTGCAGCTACTACTTCGCCATTACTGGAAATGTCAATGCTGCGGATTGATTGGTTTGGCAGATAAACTACCTCATCTTCAGGATTATCAGTATCATAAATCGAAATACCGCTGATAGTTGCAACAGCCACCCAACGTCCGCTGGGGGAAATGGATATTTCTTCAATCGTTCCTTTTCCATAGATCGCAAGGGGTACAACGTCACTTGCGTTTGTAACATCAATGACTTCACCACTGGATGGGATGGGGGTGGCAGCAGAAACAGGCAGTTCTGGGGTGGCAGTCGGCGGCACTTTGGTGGGGATCGGTGTAATAGTTGGTGCCTGCGTTGCAGTAGGATATGACGTGATGGTTGGTTCGGTTTCCTCACTCATTTCTGTGCCGACTTGATTTAATGCTGCTTGTGCTGTCTGTGTTGAATTTGTGTCAGTACTTTCGGGTGTCTGGCAACTGGTCATAAAAATTGCAAATGCAAGGATAAGCGTAATAATTAAGTGAACCTTGTTTTTCTTTCGATGAAACATAGTAGTCATCTCCTTCAAACAATTGATCTACTTCCACAGTCTTGGAAGTTGTTTTGTATTTTAAAGTGAATTTGAAATGAAAAAAAATCGTATTATCCTGATTCCATTTTACCATTGGGTGCAACAAAGATAGTTTGATTAGCGTTTTTAATGACAGAACGTAGTCATTCAGGATAGTTTTCTGCTGTAACGTACGATTGTCATTCGGTATATGGGTTTATATCATATTGCAAGGAGTATTTTTTATTTTCGAAATCCATTGATAGAAAAATTTTCTGCGTGTTACAATGAACGATCATCTGTGCTGGTGGAACCCGTAACCATGATGAAATCAGACATTAAATGGATATTCCATGGCCGATTTGGACCCAATTCTGGTGAAAATTGATAGAGAGAAAATCAATGGCAGAAAAACATATTTTAGTGACAAACGATGATGGTGTGCAGGCTCCCAGTATGCTGGCGCTTGTAAGAGCTCTGCGGAAAATTGGGCGCGTCAGTGTGGTTGCACCTGATCGCAACTGGTCTGCTTCCGGGCATGTGAAAACAATCAGCAGACCGCTTTTTGTTCGTGAGACGTTTCTTGCGGACGGCAGCCCTGCCTATATGACCGATGGTTCTCCTTCAGACTGCGTTGCGCTGGCAAAGATGGGTATTATCAAAGAACCGATTGATCTGGTAGTCTCTGGGATCAATCCAAATGCCAATCTTGGCGATGACATCACCTATTCCGGTACTGTTACAGCTGCTATGGAAGCGGTGATTAATGGAATCCCGGGGGTGTCTTTCTCACTTGATTCTCCTCCTGATGGCGAACCAGCAGATTTTGACAGGGCTGCACAATACGCCAGTGCTGTGGTTACGCAAGTTCTCCAAAAGGGACTTCCGAAAGATGTTTTATTGAATGTGAATATTCCTTTCCAGCCAGCAGTAACAGTCAAAGGGTTTCGAATTTGCCGTCAGGGAAAACGAATTTACCGTGATAAACTGATTGAATATCAGGATCCTCGCGGCAATCCATTCTATTGGATTGGTGGTGAAACGCCTTTGGGTGAAATGACGGAAGGAACAGATTATCAAACACTGCATGAGGGGTATGTCGCGATTACACCTTTGCAGTTGGATTTGACAGCGGAACATTTTCTCTCTGAATTGGAGGATTGGGAATTTTCTTGCTGATTGAATGAAAACGCATGAAATCCTGCGGTTAATTCATATCCGCAGGATTTCACTTTTAAACCACTGTTCCTGGAAAAAAGTTATTTGCCGGATTTCTTCATCTGTGAATGATTGGTCTGGGGAAACAACAACGAGCTTGTCATCATTGTCATTCAACCGGTGGATGATGGCGATACAGAGACCAGTAAATGTTTCTAAAGGTTCAGTAATCCCGAGAATATACGCGTCTAATTCTTCCCCATCACCACTTTGCGTATTGGGAATGTAACCGTAATTAATCGGATACTCAAATCCATGAACAGGATGGCGGCTTCCCATTTTTCGATCGATGATTACATCTAGATAAGTGCCGAGGAAAAGCTTGTTGTTCATAAATTGACCCTTATATACAAAATTTAGAATATGTCTTCTCTAAGGTTGACAGGATTGATACTTTAATATAATATTCAGAAAATTGAATTACATTATTTTGAAAGTGATAGGAGGAAGTCAATTCAATGCAATTTCTTAGTTATCTCCAATCGGGTGTGGGGGCTCTGGCATCTTATCTGGCCGCTCACGTATTATTATGTTTACTGCCTGCTTTTTTCATCGCCGGCGCCTTGTCTGCTTTATTTCCAAAGGAAGCAATCACTAAATATTTAGGAAATGATGCCCCTAAATGGATATCTTATCCGGCGGCCGCCATAGGCGGATTTGTGCTTGCTGTTTGCTCATGCACTATTATGCCATTGTTTGCCGGCATTTACAAAAAAGGTGCTGGTCTGGGGCCTGCAATTACCCTTTTATTTGTCGGCCCGGCGATTAATATCCTTGCCATTTCTTTTACTGGGGTACAGATTGGGATGGATATTGCTATGGCGCGCGTTGTTCTTTCATTGATTTTTGGCGTTATGATTGGCGTTATCGTTGCATGGGTGTTCCGCAAAGATGAAGACGAAAGAGTTGCCGCAATTAAGGAAAGCGACGCTTTTGATGGTGATGGAAAAATTGCGACAAAAATCTGGATATTCTTTGGCTTACTGCTGGCAGTTCTTCTGGCTGGCACGCTTCAAATAGGTGTACTGACGAATTCCTATATCAATATTCCAGTGACAGGGGGATGGATGGGTAAGGCTCAAACCTGGCTGAATGTTGCTGTTCCAGCAAATGCTGAGTTTGGCATTGAAGGGGTTTCTCTCCAGGGAGCATTCTTGATTATTCATTTGTTCCTAATCGGCGTCACGGCGTTTTATGGATTAAATCACGTTGATGAAAAATTTAATTTCTGGAGTTACTTCTCACTTGGTCTTGTAACATTAACACTGCTATTGGCTTCATTGAAAGTTGTCGTTGCAGGCGAAGGGGCTGTTATGGGGCTGACGGGGAAATTCTTTGCTGAAGCCGTTCTACTGACATTTTTCTGGATCATTGCGTGGCGCTGGTTTGAGTCTTATGAAATCCAGGAGTGGTTATGGGAAACCTGGCGCTTTATGAAACAGATTATTCCATATTTACTGGTGGGTGTGTTTGCGACAGGGATTGTTCGCGAATTGGTTCCTGCAGTATGGGTGACTTCGCTGGCGGGTGAAAATACATTGCTGGCTAATTTCTACGGTGTGTTGTTTGGTGTTGTTATGTACTTCCCCACACTGGTCGAAGTGCCTATTGCACAGACTTTCCTTTCATTAGGAATGAGCCGCGGGCCTTTGCTGGCCTATTTGCTGGCAGATCCTGAATTGAGCGTTCAATCCATTCTCATCACGAGTTCAGTGATTGGCAAGAAAAAAACCGCCCTTTATGTCATCCTTGTGTCGCTATTCAGCACCGTTGCGGGGTATGTATTTGGGTTGGTGCTTCAATTTGCGGTCAGTTAACATCAATTTGAACCTATTCTAAAAGGAGTTAATGAAAATGATTATTAAAATTTTGGGGACAGGTTGTCCTAAATGCAAGCGTCTGGAACAACTGACAAAAGAAATTCTCGCAGAAATGAATCTATCCGCCGAGGTTGAGAAGGTTACTTCGATGGATGACATCATGGCTTATGATATTATTTCAACACCCGCTTTGGTAATTAATGAAGCTGTGCTCAGCTCTGGCAGGATTCCGAACAAAAAAGAGATTTACGAATGGATTTCTACGTTATCGATTAAATGAGAAACAATGACTGAAAAATTGCAGGTTTTAATCTTATGCACCGCAAATTCTGCGCGTTCTCAGATGGGCGAAGGGCTTCTGAGGAACATGGCAGGTGATAGATTTGATGTTTATTCTGCTGGAAGCGAGCCCTCTGTTGTCAATCCTTACGCTGTCCGTGTTATGGCGGAGGAGGGGATTGATATCAGCAGGCATACATCGAAAAACCTGACTATTTATTTGGAAAAAGAATTTGATTATGTGATTACGGTCTGTGATAACGCAGCCCGGAATTGCCCGCATTTCCCGGGGAAAGCAGTGCGCATTCATTGGGGTCTGGTTGATCCTGCGGATGCAGGACACTCCGATGAGGAGTGTATGAAGAGCTTCCGCAATGCACGGGATCGGTTGAAAAATCATCTGCAAGAATGGGCAAAAGCTGTATAATAATAACTATGTCAGATTCATATAAGGCCCAGAGCGAATACTTCAAACATCTCTCACATCCTGTTCGTTTGAAGATCCTCGAAATCTTGCGGAAAGAAGAAGCATGTGTGTGCCACATCAATGCAATATTAAAATTGCGGCAAGCTTATGTTTCTCAGCAGCTGGCAGTTCTGCGTGAAGCGGGTGTGATCGAAGATCGAAAATGCGGTTGGAATGTTTATTATCGAGTGATTGATCCAACAATCTTCAAGGTTATGGACATTGCTTTGGACGTAATTGATCCTGACCGTCAATTGGAACGTGAAGCACTGGTAGTTCCTTCCGATTGCCCCTGCCCGCAGTGCAGAGAAAATAGTGAATGTGAAGAGATAGAACCAGAGAAGTAGCTGTTAGAATCAGGCAATATATAAGAAAAAGGATTGAGGTCAACAAACTCAATCCTTTTTTTGTTCTTCCTGAGATGGCACATTGGGGGAATCATTGCTTTCTTCGCCTTCTTCAATTTCGGCAGGATTAGCTGGTGGTGATACATCCGGTGTTTTGTTTGGGTTAAAAACGAGGATGCCGAATAACCCGAGGACAGAAATCACAAGAATCATTATGCCCC
This sequence comes from uncultured Anaerolineaceae bacterium, assembly GCA_964595925.1. Taxonomy (GTDB): domain Bacteria; phylum Chloroflexota; class Anaerolineae; order Anaerolineales; family Anaerolineaceae; genus SpSt-1165. The sequence continues at coordinate 8,833 of CAZQSG010000021.1, forward strand.
ATTGTTGTTTCTCAATGCTGTCCAACGCCGCAAGAATGGCAGGAGGTTGTGTCGGTGTTGGGGTGACGCTGGGGGTAATACTTGCGGTGGAAGTCGGGCGGGTCGGGCTGGCAGTAAAAGTTGGCCGGGGAGTTCTGGTTGGAGGTTTAGGTGTGTTTGTATTCGTTGCTGTAGGAGTGGCCGGAGGAGCTCCCTTGATCAGCAATACATCGCCCTCATAGATGAGTGGGTTCGAGGGTGAAATGCCGTTCATTGTAGCCAGATCCAATACTGTAATGTTGTATGCGAGGGCGATATCGAACAGCGTTTCGCCTAATTGAACGGTATGCCAGATCGAACCATTTTCACGCGGTGGCTGGGTGGCAATCGGTTGATAGGTGGGTGTGCTTCCGTCCCCCTGAGAGGGGGTTGCTGTTGAACCCGGCACCTGCCCTGAAATGACGCATAGATCAACGGTATAGTAAAAGAGGCCATCACTGCCCTGTGCCGCGCCGGCTCCGATTTCAACATAACGGCTGTTGAGCAGAACAACCTCTCGATGGACATAATCATTCCAGAGATCGTAGATAATATAATCAATGTCTTTATTGTCAGATGCGATAGCTACTGCCTCATCACAAGAAACTTGAGCTCCATTGCCATATCCTACGGCGATAGCGCGATCTGTTTCGTTGCTGCCGCCAGGACCTTCATGGGTCCAATATCCAAGAGATGCCTGATATTCTGAATGAGATTGTGCGGAAATCATGAGCAGATTGGCAGCAGCCAGTGAGGGAAGGCCATTATTGATGCGGAGTTGATTTACCCCCTCGATCAGCTCATAAGAGGTTACACTTTTTTGAGACGCCGCACTGGCAGAGTGCCCGGCGGCAGCCAGAAAAAGAATCAAAAGCACAGTAATAATACTGCTGATTTTGGGGAAAACATATCTATTCATCAACTGAAATTATATCGTATTTGTCAAAGATGGGTTTAATGCCAGCGAGTGGAATCGTTGAGATTTGGAATTTTATCTAACAGGTGGAAGTACAATGAACTTGTTAAACCGGGTATCAAAAATTCAATTGTCAGGGAGAATTTTGGTACAATGATGCGAATATGAAAAGCAAAGAAGTTTTCTTCCAACGAATTCGCATAGATGCATTAATGTTATTAATTGCGATCATATGGGGGAGCGCATTTTCAGCTCAGCAAATGGCTTCGAAAACAGTTGGGCCGTTCATGGTTCTGGGGCTGCGATTTTCTGGGGCAGCCCTTCTCTTGCTGTGCCTGACGCGTTTTAAGATTATACTGCCCAGAAACTATTTCTGGAAAACTGTTCTGGCAGGCTGTTTATTATTTTCTGCCAGTGCCTTCCAGCAAATTGCATTGTCGATCTCTGCGGTTGGAAATGCTGGTTTTATTACGGGCATGTATGTGATTTTCATTCCCATATTTTTATGGCTGGTGTGGAAGGAAAAATTCAAGTGGAATGTTTGGGTATCTGTTGCTCTTGTCGTTATTGGATTATATTTGTTAACGAATTCAGGTAGCACCAGGTTTGGACTGGGCGACTTGTTCCTTTTGATCTGTGCGATATTGTATGCGCTGCAAATGATCACACTCTCTGAAATTGTGCGCCACGCAAATCCATTGCACGTTGCGATCGTTCAATTTTTAATTTCTGGAATTGCAGGATTGTTTGTCGGTGTGGTTTTTGAGGAAAATTCGTTGCAGGCTATCCAGGTTGCATGGATGCCGCTTGCTTATATCACTTTGTTCTCTACGGCCATTGCTTACACCTTGCAGGGGGTTGCGCAGAAAACAGCCAATCCGACGGATGCAGCTATTTTCTTGAGCATGGAATCTGTGTTTGCAGCAATATTTGGTGTGATTATTTTAAAAGAGCGGTTTTCCGTATTCCAGATTATAGGGGCTATCCTTATGTTTGCAGCAATGATTCTGTCTCAATTGACTTTTAATTCAAAACGGAATCCAGCAAAGGTAGAAGATCGCTCAGTTTTTGAATAACAGGGCAATCTGCTTCGGGGAAAAAACTGTCGGGGTCAATTAAAATCGGTTGAATCCCGGCATTTCTGGCACCGATCACATCAGCAAAATAATTGTCGCCGACGTAAACACAGTTTTCAACAGCACAATCAGCGATTGAAATGGCATGCTGAAAAATTGCAGGATCAGGCTTCTGCACGCCGACCTGTCCTGAAACGATGACATGAGGGAAGAATTTTGTCAATGCCAGTTTATCCAATTCGCCAGAAATAGAGGTTTGGCGATTCGTGATGATACCAAGTTTGTAACCGTCTTTTTTAAGGATTTCCAGGGTTGAAATCCCATCTTCAGGAACAAAATCCAAATCTTGAGTGAAATACTCTTCATTGAGAAGCCGGATAAGGTCGGGAGTTAAATTTTTGGCGATTTTTTTGTCTTCCAGTAAATGTTCAACAAATTTACGATTAAATAATTCCCAAAATTCCTTCTCGGAAGATCCCGCTGACCGGTCTGCCGTGAATTCTTCTGAGCAAAAATATTGATAGGTCCATCTTTTACTATTTCTACGGTTCTCTCTGGTTGAGGAATAGCCGATGGAATCGAGATAATCAGCAGCATAATCTTCCCAATTGGTTTTCGAAAAGCGGAGAGTACGGTCAAAGTCAAAAAACAGTGTGTTCAATTGAGGCATGGAAAATGATCTTTCACTAAACAAAATATTCCTGAAGAATATTAGTCGATTACGCCGTAGAACAGTGGCAGAGGTTTGCACGATTCTGGTGTGATGAGGTGGGCGGCGAGGACTCGTTTTTTCACAGTCTCCAGCACTTCTTTTTGATTGGCATGGATGACGAATAAATCCTGTCCTCTGGTGACTTGTTCCCCGACTTTGTGGAGGATGGTGATTCCAACAGCGGGGTCAATGTCATCCTGTTTGGTCAATCGTCCAGCGCCAAGGTCCACGGCGCTTTCACCAATTTCACGAGCATTGATCTCATGGAGATAACCAGATACAGGCGATGAAACTGTTTCGATGAAGGAAGCCTTTGGTAATTTTTCTAAATCATCCACGTAAGAAAGATCACCTCCCTGAGCTTCAATCAGTTGCCTGAATTTTGCGAGCGCTTTTCCACTTTCAAGCGCCTGTTCCGCCATTTTGCGGGCTTCTTCAAGGGTTTTCGCCTTTTCTCCCAGCACAAGCATGTGGCTTGAGACGACAAGACAATGCTCATAAAAATCGTCTGGACCATGTCCCTGCAATGTCTCAATTGCTTCGCGTAGCTCAAGGGCATTTCCCACCTGGAAACCAAGAGGTTGGTTCATATCTGATAAAAGACAGACCACTTTGCGACCGCTATGTTTTCCAATGGCAGTCATAATGGTTGCTAATGCACGGGCATCATCAAGTGTTTCCATGAAAGCGCCAACGCCAGATTTAACATCAAGAACAATGGCATCGGCGCCTGCAGCCAGTTTTTTGCTCATGATCGATGATGCAATTAGTGGCATGGATTGCACGGTGCCTGTTACATCACGCAGCGCATAGAGCTTTCCATCCGCTGGAGCTAAATTTGCACTTTGACCCGAGAGGACAATTTGTATATCTTGGAGTTGTTTCATAAATTCTTCAGAACTTAAATCTACCCTGTACCCGGGAATGGATTGGATTTTGTCCAGCGTTCCCCCGCTGAATCCCAAACCACGCCCAGACATTTTTCCTACGGGCAAACCGCAGGCTGCAACAATGGGGGCAACTGCTAATGTGGTTTTATCACCAACACCACCAGTAGAGTGTTTATCGACTGCAATAGGGACAACCGGAGAAAGGTCTAACAGTTCACCCGAGTTTGCCATTGCCATTGTCAGATTTGTTGTTTCCTGATCCGACATGCCGTTCAATAAAACCGCCATTGCCCAGGCTGAGACTTGATAATCAGCAATTTTGCCATTGCTGAGGCCTGTGATAAAAAACTCAATTTCCTCTTTTGTTAATTCTTGGTGATCTCTTTTCTTAATGATGATGTCAACTGCCCGCATTGGAACTCTCCTGTTGTATTACATAAAAGATGGAATCCTACTTCCATAAATATTAATAAAGAATATTTTTTGATTCTTCTATTATAATTGATTGTAAGGATTCTATTCTATAGAATTTATTCAAGTGAGCAACTATCATTTGGTTTGGACAGCATTATTAAAAATGTTTAGTGGAAATATAGTTATTCTTCTTTGATTATGTTTAAAAGATAGGTGAAATATGGGTGAAACCAAATTAATCAAAGCTATTCAGTTGGCACAATCAGGTAACAGATCGAATGCCAGGAGGCTCCTTTTAAAAATCATTCAGGAATACCCTGGGAATGAAATAGCTTGGTTGTGGTTAGTCGACGTATGTGATAAGAACGACGAGAGAAAAGCAATCCTGATTCGTGGTTTACATGAAAATCCCGGCAGCAAATTGCTGAGACATGCTTATAGTCAATTTGCTCGAACGGGGACATTGGACACCTCCTTTTTGCATAAAAAGAAATTTACTCAAGCGCTTATTGCTCTTTCAGAGATTGACACAGCGAATGAAGAGGAAACTCCTTTTTCTGATGTATCTGCTCAGCCCAAACGCGTAGATCTTGATTGGATTGAAATGGAAGAGGAAGATGAAGAAAATTTAGAAACAATCTCAGACGAAGAATTTTCTCTGTTAAGCCACACTTACTTTGATGCTTATGATGGTGAAGAACCAGAGGTATCTGATCTTGAACAGGCGGATTCAGGAGAATTGGGGATTTTAAATGACTACCTGCTAACTAACAATTCGGAGCTTGAACCAACAAATGGCGACATTGAAGAACTCTCTACTGCATTTGAGGAAGATGAACCAGGTGAAGGCGGGTCCCAATCGATTGAGATTGATTTAAAGCAGGCTTTTATTGATATGTCTGCCAAAGAGGAAAAATCCAGGCGAAAACGAAAAGTAATTTCTGGAAGCCTAAAACGAGTGATTATTATATTAGGCTCGTTATTCTGGTTATCAATTCTTGTGTTTGGTGGTTTGTATCTGAACAAACGATACAACATCATTGGCTCTATTCGGAATCAGGATGATGTGCCTGAGGAGACCGTTTTGATGCAGTCCGAAGAGGAAATTCTTGAAGGTAATGAAACTGATATGTCTGGTGCTACACCTGAAATCACACCTTCATCAGAAAATACTGAAGTTGTTCCCGATGCGAAAGAGGAAATTGTTTATTCAACGAATATTCAGCGAGATACGATTGGTCAGATTGTAAATCTCGGGGTTTTACCGGGCGATGGAATGATTAACACCAGTGAGGATTGGTCTGTATTCGCAATGATTCAATCAACGGGGATCGGGGTTTATGACGAATCTTTTGACGAGTTTGCTTTTTTTTCCGACACCCAATTTGATTATCTATCCGAATGTGAGTTATCTAGAGATGGGCGGTTACTGGTCGGGTTTTCTCCATACTTTGCAATGTTCATATGGGATGTTGAGAGCAACCAGCTTCTTCAAAGAATTGATGTTCCTTTCGAATACCTGGAAAATAATGATGATGGGATCGTTAGTTTGGTGCATGCAAAACCAACTATCGCGATCTCGCCCGATCAATCCAAAATTGGTCTTGGTTATTGGGGGGGTGTTTTTGTTTGGTCGGTTGAGGATGGGTCATTATTGTACTCATACACATTAGATGCTGCTGAATTGAATGCGTTGAAAAATGAAAGGAATTTAAATTTTTCAATATCTTTTTCAGAGAGCAGCGAAACTGTTTATTACGGGGGTGTAAAACAATTGTCTGCCTATAATCTTGTCGAAGAAGAAATTCTTTGGAAAGTATGGACGGCTTTTATTGTTTCGTTAGAAACAATACCTTCGGACAGAATAATGGAAGCAGGATATCATGAAAACCCACCAAATAACACTCAATATTTACGACTTCGAGATTCGCTGTCTGGAAAAATAATTAGTGAATATCTATATGATGCCGGTAATTTTGATAGCTATCAGGGAGGGACATATAAATTTTTATCGGAAAAAAACAAACTGCTGATTGCCGAAGATGGAGATTGTTGTGGGCTAGTTCAAATTGCTGTTGTCGACATCGAGACCGGTGAACGGATTGCTGTTATTCCATTAGAAAGTTATCAAATGGTTTATAGTTTGGGTGGAATTGAGAATCAAAACCTGATCGCTGTCTGGTATGTCCATCAACAAGAGGCGGTTTTCAACAAGGCGAGGGTTGAGTTTTTTGATTTGGGCAATGGGCAATCTGTTGGAAATTGTGAAGATTGTCAATTAAGGACGCCATTCGAATCAATATCCCGCTCTCTTAATATCAGCCCGGATGGCGAGAAATTGGTGATGTGTGCCACTGGTTATGGTTGTTCACAATTTGGAATTGCTGAAAAATAGTCTTTTCCCTGAATTAAATCCAACAACCTGGTTTAATGATGTGTTCCTTTTTTGTATCCTTAACTTGAATTTAATTAAAGCTTCTTTGTTTCCCCCGGAGTTTACAGCACCATACGTCTTGGTAACAGGTTTCTTAACCTGTTATTCTGCTGCTTTCCAATTCCTAAAAAGTCACCATTGTTATTCTTGAGTATGAGATAGCGGTCGATTTTATCACTGAAAATCTGTTGCTGAATATCTTCTCCAGAGAGCCAGTTAGGGAGGTATATTTCATCAAGAACTTGTGCACAGGTGCGAAATTCGTCGTAAAAACGGCTGATCCAGTAATGGTCTGGTCGAAATCCCCCAGGTTCCTGGCTTGCTACTGGTAAGCCAAGACTTCGTAATGGCAGAGTATGAAATTTTGTGAAATAGGATTCAGGAAATGCGATGATCTTCTGTTTATAGGTCCAGAGAACGATCTTTTTCATTTCGAGTGTTCTTTGAAGGTTAAAACCAAAGTTTTCTTCATAAAAAGAGATGATGCCTTTTTGTGTTTTGGCATCAAGCGGTGCAAATCCTGTCTGATGGATATCGAATGAAGGCGGGTCGATAATTTTGGGGTCTGTTTTATCCAATTTATTCAATCGTGCACAAAAGAATCCTGAACTTGCCATGCGGTGCGGCCAAATACGCAGCGCATGAATAACCTCAGGAGAGAATTTGTGAGATTCATCTGCCAGCAAGGCTGGAGCTGTAACAGGAACTTTTTTAGATACGTCGAAAATCTCGACCTGCCCCGGGTATTTATGGAGCAGCCAATCTAAAACAGCCTCGTTTTCTTCAGGCATCAATGTGCAGGTGGCATAAACGATCTGCCCTCCAGGTTTAGCGGCGTGTAACGCGCTTTCTAATAATTTTCGTTGTCGTTTGGAAAGGCTTTGTTCTTCACGGTGTGAGATTGAACGCATGGGACGTGCTTCTGTACTTCTCAGATTCTGCATAGAGCAGGGGGCATCGAGGAGCACTTTGTCAAAGGTGTGAGGATACCAATTCCCAAATTTTTCACCCGGAAATTGTGTAATCGCATGTGCGATGCTTCCCCAATTTTTGAGCACTAAACGAAGAGCTGTAATGCGGTCTTTGCTGGCATCATTTGCAATGACCAGTCCCTGATCATATGTCTTGCTGATCATGTGAGTTGTTTTCCCGCCAGGAGAGGCAGCAAGATCAAGAATAAGGGGAGACTCTTGTTCATTAAAATCAAAAAGCTCAATTGGAAGCATGGAGGACGCATCCTGAACATAATACTGACCATTCCGATGTTCCCAGGTCTGTCCTGGAGAGTGATCCCCGTTATTGATCCACCAGCCTGTATCACAGTATGGGAGGTTCTCTATCTCCCAGCCATATCGTTCAGCGAGGAGATGGGCAAATTGGCTGGCCGTTGTATTGCATTTTAGAGGATTGATGCGGAAGGTTCCACGTAAGGGTTTCTCGAGCTCCTTCAGCAATGAGTTGTATTCATTCTTGTTTAATAATGCCTGACTCCTGTTAAGCAGCACCTCCATTGGATTTTGGACTGCTTCTTTTTTTCGTTTTTTTGCCATATATACTATCCATTAATTAGTTGAATTAAGGAACAGGTTCCCTGTATTAATCTTTATGTTTAAAGAATTTTGAAGTTCTTTACCAATCACAGGTAGAACGGGTAACTCATCGAGCGCGTGCAGGGGAAGCCAGGTGACATCAATCTGGTTCGGATCAGGGATTTTCGGCATCTGTGGTTCTTTTCCGAGTGTCTGTTTACATAAGAAAACCAATGCGATTTTTTGCCTGTCGCCATATCGAAAGCCTTCTTTTTCTGGAAGATACTCCCAGACCATTAATAAGCGATGAACCTGGATTTCTGCACATGTTTGTAAAATGATTCCTCGTTTTAAGGTATCATAAATCGATTCTCCCTGACGAACTGTTCCACCCGGATAAGTGAAGTACATTCCGTTTTCATCATTCATTTTAATTAGGAGAACCTTGTTTTTTCTGATGATTATGCCACGAACATTAACCAGAATAGGAAGGTGTGTCATAGGTTTCAAACCTTTCGTCAACCAATTTTCAACATTGATTATAGCATTATCAGAGGGATTGACTTTCAAAACTAATAGGGGAATGTTATTAATTTATGATAGTACCTATGGTTTTGGGATTTCATGATGGTTTATGGGTAGAAATTTGGTGATTGCTTATCATTAAAGGACAGTTTTAAATTGATTTTGGTTTAATGAAAAAGATTAATTCTCCACCGATTTCCTGCTCGTTCATCAACCAATCCCTTTCTTGAAGAATAGAGGTGATTAACATCCGATG
>CAZQSG010000021.1:17612-29051 GCA_964595925.1 uncultured Anaerolineaceae bacterium
CCGATGCTTTTTTCGCAGGTTATGCTTCTTATTCAGCGAATATGCTGGCAGGGTGACAACGAGCCAATTCACTTGAAGGGTTTCCCAGAGGGGCAGGTTGCAGCCCTGTTGGCGCTGCTCCAGGCGATGGGCTTCTTTGAAGAGGAAAGCTACATCTGCTTTTATCTCGGGGGGATGAAGAAGGATGTCACGATTTTCTGCCAGGGGGCGTAAACCGCGGTGTTGGAAATAATGATTGATGAGATCAATGCGGGGTTGGTGGATGTCGTAAGCGTAGTATTCACAAGAATTTGACAACCTCATCCAGGGGAAGGAAAATGGGTGCATAGCACAGGCAAGATCAAGGACGCTGTCTGGGTTCCCAGTAACACTGAAGATGCTTTGATAGAACTCATCCAGATAAGGCATTCGCTCACGGGTCGAGGCATGAATAGTGAGGAGTGTTTCACACACTTGTTTTTCACTGTCTTCATCCGGGTTTTTAAATGCTTCGTCTAACCAGAATTTTGCTTCCTCATAATCAGGATCACCAAGATATGACGCCATAATGTTGTGAAGTTTGTGGCGCACAGTTTTAATTGCAACCTTTAGTTTAATTCCTTTATCCAATTCGGTTTGGAGCAGATGCTCGATAGTTTCTTCAGGGATACTCAGCCCGCGGTATTTTTTCGAATTCAGAATTGCTTCAATAGCTTCTGTGATGACATCTGCTTGTTGATTCATGGTTTTCGTTTGACCTGTAAAACAGCAATTTTTGTTGGGTGATTAAATGGCGAGGAGGCAACTGGAGGAAGGAATTTAATCGTATCAGGAAAGCCGGTGATTGTTTCTGGAACAGGAATTAATGTTTCGATGGCTAGATAGCCATCCGCACAAAGGTCTTCTAATTGATGGTGATAGCTTTCACCGGGTAAAAAAAGAGCATTATTAATGGCTACGAGCCAGCCATTGTTATTGATCAGGGGACGAACCTTGTTGATCAATCGTTTGCTTTCGTTGAGAAGGTCAACCCGGCCGGCGTCAGTAACTGAGAAGAAGGGCGGGTCGAGAATAATACAATCAAAGCGGCGTTGTTCCCGTTTGAAGCGACTGACAATTTTAAAAAAATCACCGCTGATAAAGTTTTTTTCCTCGATTGGGAAACCATTTAGTGTATACGATGTTTTTGCGACATTGAGGAATGCCCGTTCCAGATCGGTCTGAACCACTTCTTTGGCTCCGCCAGCATTTGCGGCAACACCAAGACTGCCGGTGTAGGCGAAGGTATTGAGAACAGTCTTTCCCTGCATCTGGCTGATCAACCACTTACGGAGATTGACGGTATCCAGATAGAAACTGGCATCTTGATTCAATGTAAGATCAATGGAATAACGAATGTTGTGTTCAGTAATGCGAGTTTGTAATTTCGTGCCATAATGAAGTGTCCCCTGCTGTTCAGTCTGAGATGAAGAATTTCGAACTTTTACCAGGATGGATTCCAGAAAAGGCAATTTCTCCGGCAGGATTGAAACCAATTCTTTTACAATGGGGTCTGCTTCAGATGGAATTTCGGCATAATTGAAGATCACCAACGTTTTACCATATAAATCCAGCACGAAGCGAGTATCCCCTTCATAAAAACCATTGAACAATCGCAGGGCTTCTGTGAATGGTGTCTTAAGATGCGAACTTCGATACTGAATGGTATTCAGAATTAAGCAGGTTGTGTCAGTGATCATGTAGTGTTTCCTATTGAAAAAAATTCACCTGTGAAATTGACAGTAATATTCCTGAAATTCTAAACGTAACTGCTTATATCAACCGATGCCGCTCAAGGCGGCACCGGTCTTTTTCAGCTTGGTAAGCAGTAAAATTCTGTACGGTTTTAACTATTTTGCTTTTTATGGACATGGTTGGAAAGTTATTGATCCGATCATTTCATCTAAAAGATCAAGACAGGGGGTGAAGCTGTTTCCCGGTTGCCCATTCAACATCGCAACGGTCGGGTTAATATAAGCATCCCAGGCTGCTTCGTCATAATAAGGTTCCCAATCACTCGGTACTTCTTCGCCGCTTTGATAGACATTTGGATGGTGGACAGGCAGGACTGCAGAAATATAATACTGACCGTCAGAGGTGATTCCCTGGAATGTGTAAAACATATTATCATTATGAACGGGCCAATAGGCCTGACCGAATTCTGTCAGGTAGCGGATACCGCTTCCATTTTGGAAATCAACGTATTCAACGTTTGAATGAAAGAGTGATGCTGCGTTCCAGATAGGTATGAAAGGAAAGTCCTCAGGTGTTTCAGGCTGTGAGGCAATCAATGTTTGTAATGTATTGACGTGCCATTCTGTAAACTCATCGAATTCGATTAATTGTGCAACGGGATATATGGCGATAAAAGGTTCATGAAAATGACCTTGGATGACATAATCAGTGAAATTAAACTTGATATAGTCAGGTGTATGCCGTTCAATCCCTTCGTATTCGGGGACATATTCCGGAACGATTTCTCCCCACATAGCTGAAGCAATCTGTTGATCAAAATTAAGTGAGACATTTTCAAAGCAGATATCAGGTTCAGGAATTTCCGTTGGTGTTTCGGTCGGCTGTTCAGTTGGTTGTTCCTGAACGACTTCTTCCTGTTCCTGATCTTCCTCATCGTTGTTTGAACCTTCTGCTTCTTTTGTTTGTAGAACTGCGAGTGTTTCAAGGAGTCCACTTACCTCAGTGTCAGGTTCGGGAGTTGCTTTCGGTTCCATAAAGGAGGTCAAGATACATGCTGTGCTTGTGACTAATAGGACAATTGATAGAATAAGAATCATTTTTTTCTTCATAATTTTCTCCTCGGGACTACTGCATTTGTAGAATTTATGCGATGGTTATCTATGATTGTTTCATTTTTTGATTAAAAATACAAGTTCTGTGTTGAATAAATATTCTTTGACTATCCAATTTTCTCCTTGAATCAAGTCAAAGAAGTGCTGCCGGTAATTGCTCCGCATCCCTTTCTCATGGCCACCCAGGGATTTAACTGGAAAACTGATGAATATGTTGGGGGCATTAATTTCTGAAAGTAAACGGATCCCGATATTTTTATCTACCTGTTCAAGGCATGGAATGGTCTTAAAAGCGAAAACAACATCAACTTGTTGATCTGGAATGGAAGTAGTTAGATCACATTGAAAAGCTGTGCCAGTTGTATTTGTGTGGGCAAAAAAGGTATTAAGAAAGCCAATCATATCGCTGTAGATGTCGCAGGCGTAGTATTCAAGATTGTTTGGAAGATTCATCCAGGGAAGAGTGAGCGGATTTAGACCGCAGGCGAGATCCATGATGGAGTGAATGGGTCCAATTTCGGAAAACAATTTGGAATAGAAGGAGGGCAAAAAGGGAAGACGTTCTTTTGTTGAGCGATGGAATGACATGCAGGATTGACAGAAGTGGTTTAATTCGGGTGATTTTAAATCGCTTTGAAGCTGACGGAGTTCATCGCTCCAATCCTGGTAGGGGATAGAGAATTCCTGATAGGCGCCACCGATTTGGTGGAGTTTGGCACGGACTTGTTTGACGATTTCCTTTTTCGAACGGCCTTTGTTCAATTCTGAGATGATGATGTTACGAATCAAATCCTTTTCAATAAATTGATAACGTTTATTCGCGCACACATCTGAGAGAATGTTTGTAACTAATGCTTCATTCATGGTTAAGCCTTTTGTTGGTTTTGGATTCTCGAAGTAAGCTGGGTCATGAATCTAAGATTATGCATGGTCGCAAGGCGGTAATAGAGAATATCATTCATCTTGAACAGATGGCGTAAATAGCCAATTGAATACCGCTGGCAAGTAGGGCAATCGCAATACGGAGAGATTGGACGATTATCTTTGATATGAGGTTCATCATGAATGTAGACGTATTCGTACCATTTTTCTTCAAAACTTTCATTTATCGGTTCAGCAGGATGTGTGAAACGGTATAAACGACCGTGGCGGGCATCACGTGTCGGCATCGCGCAGTCAAATATGCCATACCCAAGTTCAAATCCTTTGCGGACATTTTCAGGATGTCCAACTCCAAGGGCGTGCAAAGGATATTGCATCGGTATGCACTCTCTCACCAGTGATAACATTTCAGTAAGCAGGTTTCCCTCACCATCCAGCGGCCAACCACCGTAACCAAAACCATCAAAGCCAATTTCAAGCAGTGCTTCTGCACATTGTTTTCGCAGATCATGATGATCACCACCCTGTACAACGGCAAAGATCAAAGGACGTTGATCATCTGGAATCTTTTTCTGCTGGATGAGCGAGTCATATTCTTTGCGGCAGCGTTTGGCCCATTTAATGGTACGCTCAACGGACTGTTCCTGTTCGCTGCGAGGAGCATCTACATGCGTGCAGTCATCCAATGTAATCATGACATCGCTACCATAATTAAACTGGAGGCGGATACATTTTTCGGGTGTCAGCTGAAAACTGCGTTTTGCACCTTCGGGTTTAAATGTGATTCCTTTGTCACTCAGAGAACCAAATTTGTGATTCTGACGGACCAGAGAATAAGCCTGAAATCCGCCGGAATCAGTGAAGATCAGTCCATCCCAATGAGTCATTTTATGCAAACCACCGAGAGCCTGAATGGTGCTTGACCCAGGTTTCTGCATGAGATGGAAGGTGTTCATGACCGCGGCTTGAATCCCGCATTCTTTTAAGTCACGTGTATCGACACCCCGTACAACGCCAAATGTAGCATCTGGTAAAAATGCGGGTAATTCGAGCTTTAGTCGGGGGGTAATAAATTCTGTTGGTGGTTTCAACGTTGAACCTCGGATTGGTAAAATTGTTGCTTGAATTCTATCTGTTAGCTAATTATAAATCACTTGAACGGTGCGATAGGGAAAACAAATGAGCGAATTAAACGTCTCTGTGCTGACGATTTCTATACTTGTAATGTCTGATTGATTTCAAGTAATTCAAACGCTATGTTAGAATAGCCATAAAGTGTTAATGATATTTGGAGAATGAGAATAAACCGATGGAAAAAATGAAAATCGTTGCTCTGGTCCCGATGCGTCATCATTCTCAACGAGTGCCAGGAAAAAATTATCGAGTATTGGCAGGCAAACCGCTGTATCACCACATTCTTGATACTCTCCTGGAGTGCCCAAAGATAGATCAGATTGTTGTGGATACTGACAGCCCAACCATTCTAGCTGGCCTGGAGAAGGATTATCCGATGGTGGTCCGCCTGAATCGTCCCAGTCATCTGCGCGCACCTGAAGTGATGATGAATGAGGTTCTATTGTATGATACGCAGCAATATCAAGCTGATTATTATTTACAAACCCACAGTACCAATCCTTTACTACGTTCCGAGACTATTTCAAGCGCTCTGGATCAATTTTTGAGTAATTATCCAGCATACGATTCCTTGTTTTCAGTAACACGGAAACAAATTCGTTTATGGGACCAGCTTACACGACCCATTAACCATAATCCTAGTGTTCTACTGCAAACGCAGGATTTACCACCTGTGTATGAAGAGAATTCCTGTATGTATCTCTTTTCTCAAAAAACGCTCGAGGAGCGAAGAAATCGTTTGGGTTATCGTCCATTGATGTTTGAAATTCAGGCTGCTGAGGCGTGGGATATTGATGAAGAGATTGATTTCTTAATTGCTGACACATTGTTGAGTCATCAACTATTCACGAAGGAGTAAATGCGGTATGACAACAGTTTTAGTTACTGCACCTTACCTGCGGCGATATATTGACCGCGCTCAAAAGATATTTGATCATTACCAATTGGATACCATTATTGATTTTGCGGGCGAGCATTTATTAGAAGCTGAGTTGGTTAAGCACAATGGAAAATATGATGCAACGGTGTGTGGGGATGATGAATTCACTGAAGCGATCATAAAGGCGAATGTGCCGCGGTTGAAGATTATCAGTAAATGGGGTACGGGAATTAATTCAATTGATGTTGAAGCAGCGCATCGGTTAGGTGTGATGATTGGGAATACGCCTAATGCTTTTACCCTGCCGGTTTCTGATACTGTAATGGCCTATATGCTGGCTTTTGCACGGCAAATTATATGGGTAGACCGAAAAATCCGAGATGGGCAGTGGGAAAAGGCACCTGTTCACAGTCTCTCAGAATGTACACTGGGAGTGGTAGGTGTAGGAAATATTGGTTCCGCAGTGATTCGCAGGGCGAGAGCCTTTGGTATGCGAATACTGGCGACAGATATTCGACCTGTTCGAAGAGATTTTATACTGGAAATGGGCGTTGAATTAGTCAGTTTAGAAGAATTGTTAAATGCTTCTGATTATGTCACCGTAAATTGTGACCTCAATCCATGTTCGTATCACCTTATAAATGAAACCACGCTGTCCATGATGAAAAAGAATGCCGTGTTAATCAACACTGCGAGAGGACCGATTATTGATCAACCGGCACTGGTGAAAGCGCTGCAAAACAAGCAAATCGCTGGTGCAGGGCTTGATGTGTTTGAATCTGAACCACTGACAGCTGATGATCCGTTGTGTCAGATGGAAAATGTTCTGGTGGGGTCTCATAATGCAAACGCCAGTCCGGCAGCATTGGAACATGTCTTTTATAATACATTTCATAATTTATTTAATGGGCTTGGAATTCCGGATGATGATCTGGTGGAAGTTGGTGGGTTTCAAGTAGAAGAAGGTGGTTATGCCTGAAAAACGAGTAATGTTAATAACCGGTGCAGCAGGTGGGATTGGACGGGCAACTGTAAAGCTGTTCTCTGAAAAAGGCTGGAATGTAATTGGTGTGGATCGTTCACCTTATGGTGGGGATTTTCCGAAAAGCGGACTGTTCATTCAGTCTGATGTTTCACTGGAAAAAAACATCAATATGATTTTTGAAAAGACGAAAGCATTTACAGATTCATTAGATGCTTTAATCAATAATGCCGCCTATCAGGTTAATAAATCGCTGCTCGACACAACAGTGGAAGAATGGGATTTAGTAATGGCATCGAATTTACGTTCTGTGTTCCTAAGTGCAAAGTTAGCCCATCCTCTACTGGCAGCCAACGGGGGCGGCGCAATTGTAAACACTTCTTCTGTTCATGCGATTCAAACCTCGTCTAATATTGCGGCCTATGCTGCCAGCAAAGGCGGTTTGTTGGCTTTGACCAGACAGATGGCAATTGATTTTGCAAAGGACGATATTCGTGTGAATGCAATCTTACCGGGAGCTGTGGATACCCCGATGCTTCGTAACGGTATGGGTCGAGGTCATGTCGGCGATGGAACGATGCATGAAAGATTGGAAAACTTGGCCCGAAAAACTGTCAATGGTAGGATAGGCCAGCCAAAAGAAATAGCTCATGGTATTTATTTTCTGGCTGATAATGAACAATCATCCTTTATGACGGGACAGGCGCTTGTGGTTGATGGCGGCGCTACATGCAGGTTAAGTACCGAATGAGTATAAAAGACGGGATTAAGAAAATTGCTCCAGAACCCATGTGGAACGCCGCCCGGAATAGTTGGGATGCGATTAAGCGCAGTGGTGAAAGCCTTCCGGCTCGATTCCACCCATGGCGGCGTGATAGCATTCAAAAGCTGAAAGCATTAAAGGATATTCATAGGGGTGAACGTTGCGTCATTATTGGGAATGGCCCCAGCCTCAATCAAACGGATGTTTCGAAGATTAAGGACGAATATACCTTCGGCTTGAATCGCGTTTATCCAGTATTTGAGGATTGGGGGTTCGAGACCAGTTTCTTACTGTCTGTGAATGATCTCGTGGTGGAACAGTGTGCAGAAGATTTAATGCATCTATCAATGCCGCGGTTTTTTGCCTGGCGTTCGCGGAAATGGCTTCAACCGCAGGAAAATCTACATTTCTTGTATACGACTTACACCGGACCGAAATTTGCGAAAAATGTAAGCGGACGGATATGGGAGGGTGCTACAGTCACCTATTGCGCTTTGCAGCTGGCCTATCATATGGGATTTCAGACAGTGGTTTTAATTGGGGTGGATCACAGCTTTACATCAAAGGGCAAAGCCAATCAAACCGTTGTTTCTCAGGGGGATGATCCAAACCACTTCAATCCGAAATATTTTGGGAAAGGATTCCGGTGGCAGCTGCCAGACCTTGACACGTCTGAAGTGTCGTACAGGATGGCAAAGCAGGCCTTTGAGGCAGATGGCCGCCAGATACTGGATGCGACGATCGGTGGAAAACTGCAAGTATTCCCGAAGGTTGATTTTGACAGCTACTTTGAGAAATGAATTTCGCAGCGAAAAATGAAATCTATCTGTGATTGATAGGACGAGATTGAAAGATCGAGCGAGAAAATGACAGAACAATATACCCCTTCTGTTTCCATCATTACCCCTTCATTTAATCAGGCGGATTATCTGGAAGAGACTATCCAATCTGTTCTATCACAAAATTATCCAGAAATGGAATATTTGATAGTAGATGGGGGTTCTACAGATGAAAGTGTGGAAATTATTGAGCGTTATGCAGATCAGCTGGCCTGGTGGGTGTCGGAACCTGATAAGGGACAATCGGATGGCATCAATAAAGGTTTTCGAAAGGCAACGGGAGATATTGTCTGCTGGGTCAATTCGGATGATGTTTTAATGCCGCAGGCAGTTGAAAAAGCTGTTAAAGTGTTCAATGAATATCCAGACGCAGCGATGATTTATGGGGATGTTTATTCTATCGACGAAACAGGCAAGACCTTTAATGAGATGAAGTATGGTGATTGGGGTTTGAAAGATTTGATGCAGTTTTCAATTATTGGACAGCCTGCTGTCTTCATGCGGCGGGAAGCAGTACACGCATCAGATTATCTTGAAGTAAGTTTCCAATATTTAATGGATCACCATCTCTGGCTGCGACTTGCTCAAGAAGGCGAGATTGTTCATGTTCCCGAATTTTTTGCAAAAGCACGGTACCATGGTGAAGCGAAGAATATTGTACAGGCTGCAAACTTTGGTGTAGAGGCTTTTCGCCTGGTTGGATGGATGCGCTCTCAACCGATGACGTCCCGTTTGATGAAAGAAGATCATTTTTGGAAAAAAGTAGAAGCTGGGGCCCATCGTTTCAATGCTCGTTATTTGCTGGATGCAGGGTTGGCGAAGCAGGCCTTCAGGGAATATCGCAAGAGTTTTTCTTTATCACCGGTTGTTGCCCTAAAAGAATGGCATCGCTGGCTGTTTTCTGCATTGTCGATATGTGGATTGGGATTTTTGGGGAAAACTTACTACGCAATGAAAAATAAGTCTTGATAAAAAAAGAGAGGGGCTTGGTGTCAAGCATTAAATATCTTTTTCAGTGATAAATTTCTCTATGTTATTATTGAATAGCATAGGAAAAGACACCACAGGAAGTGAAATCATTTGAGGAATGTTATGCGTGTCAGTATCGTAACCCCATCCTACAATCAGTCAAAATATTTAGAACGAACGATTCAATCGGTGATAAATCAAGATTATGTTGATATTGAATACATTGTCATTGACGGTGGATCTGATGATGGAAGTGTGGAGATTATCCAGCAGTATCAAGATCAGATTACTTATTGGGTTTCTGAACCAGACAAAGGGCAGACAGACGCGATTAATAAAGGTTTTGCAAAAGCCAGCGGCGACATTCTGGCCTGGATAAATTCCGATGATACTCTGGAACCTGGAGCTGTTTCACGAGCCGTGCAAGTTTTGGCAGAAAATCCTGAAGTTGGAATGGTGTATGGGCATGGTTTTTTCATCAATGCAGAAGATGCGAAAATTGGTGAATTCCCGTCTGCCCAAACAGATTATCGAAAATTACGCAGAGGGTATGTTCATATTTGCCAGCAAGCTGCGTTTTGGCGGGCTTCTTTGTGGAAAAAGGCAGGGCCATTGGACGATTCGATTTACTTTGCGATGGATTATGACCTATGGCTCCATTTGGCAAAAGAAGCACCAATGTTGTATATTCCTGAACATTGGGCGAATTTTCGTTTGCATAGTGATGCAAAAACGATTGCAGAGGATGACCGCTGTTGGCCAGATATGTTGAAAATCCACCTGAGGAATGGTGGTTCGCGGTTTTCTATGTTGTATGCAAAGTATTTATTTCGAAAACTGGTAGCTCCTATCATGCATGGTAAAAGGAAGCGGATCATCGGATAAGAGATTGATGAAAAAGGAACACAATGCAATGCAAAAAAGACGCGATTTGAGTATTGAGAAGTATAATGCTGACGCCTGGGATCATTATGTCAAGACGGGTATTGAATGGACAGTTCCTGTGACACCTGAGCAAATTGAAAAGGCGCGCAAAGGTGATTGGTCCGTTACTCTTGCAACAACTCGTCCAGTACCACGAGATTGGTTTCCTGAAATGAAAGGAGCCGATATTCTGTGTCTGGCAGGAGGCGGGGGGCAACAGGGGCCGATCTTTGCCGCGGCTGGAGCGAAGGTAACCGTGCTGGATAGTTCATCTGCCCAATTAGAGAGGGATCGAATGGTAGCAGGGCGTGAAGGTCTGAATTTAACAACTGTTCAAGGCGATATGCGAGACCTGTCTTGTTTTGAAGATGAGTCTTTTGATCTGGTGTTTCACCCAGTTGCGAATTGTTATGTTCCTGAGATTCTACCGATCTGGCATGAATCTTATCGTGTGCTTCGCCCTGAGGGGATTTTAATGGCTGGTCTTGTCCAGCCGATTCAATATATTTTTGATTTTGCTGAATGGGGGAAGGGACGTTTAATTGTCAAAAATAAGCTTCCTTATAATGATTTGCTGAATGCTTCAGATGAGGAGCTGGCTGGATATATGAAAGATAAAACCGCATTGGAGTTCAGTCACTATTTAGAAGAATCAATCGGCGGACAGATGGAAGCAGGTTTCGTTTTGACGGGGTTTTTCGAAGATCGTCAGCCTGGAGATATCCTTTCAGATCACATTCCAGTATACTTTGCCACCAGAGCCTTGAAGATGGTTTCATGATAATGTAAAATTGGCAGTGATTGAATGAGAAAAAATTCACTGGTTTATCAGGGCAATCTCTTTTGGTTTAGAATTCGAAACTTTCACCAGGTTGAAGAATGTGGCAGACCGTGTCCGTTTCGCTTTCCACCAGCTGCTTCCAGGCATCAACATCCTGCTCTATCAAGGGCCAGGTATTGTAATGCATGGGAACTACCACCTTCGGTTTCAGCATTTTAAGAGCACGTAATGCGTCGTGCGGCCCCATCGTATAATTATCGCCGATGGGTAATGCTGCCAGATAGATTCCTTCTTCGCCAATCAGATTCATGTCGCCAAAGAGGCCAGTATCACCAGCGAAATATAGTTTCTTGCCGGTGTGTGTTGTCAATAAAAAACCACTGGCAATGCCGCCGTAGCTTCCGTCTGGCAGTTTGGATCCATGTATAGCGAGCGTTAACTTCAGATATCCAAAAGGATG